>NZ_JAVRHT010000029.1:0-41789 GCF_031846415.1 Rubrivirga litoralis
TCATGCGCCTGCTCGTCGTCGGCGGCGGCCACGCCAGCCTCCCGCTGCTCGCCCACGCCCGTGAGCTTTGCGCCGAGGTCACGCTCCTTTCCGACCGGCCTGATCTGTGGTACTCGGGGATGACGCCCGAGTGGCTGGGCGGCGTCTACAGCCGCGCCGACGTGACGGTCCCGCTGGACCGGATCTGCGCCGACCAAGGCGTCCGGTTCGTCGAGGGCGCGGCCGTCGGCCTCGACCGCTCGGCGCGCGAGGTGACGACGGGCGGCGGCGAGCGCGTCCCGTACGACCTCGTCGCGTTCGACGTGGGCGCCGTGAACCCGGGCGACGCGGACGGCGCCATCCACACGAAGCCGCTCCACCGGGTCGAGGCGCTCGGCCGGTTCCTCGACGCCGCGGCGCAGGACCCGAGCGGCCCGCGGCGGCTGGTCGTCGTCGGGGGCGGGGCGGCGGGCGTCGAGACGGCCCTCAACGTGACGGCGCGGCCCGACCTCCCCGCCCTCCGCGTGGTCGTTCTGGAGCCGGGCGAGCGCCTGGTGTCGTCGCTGCCCGAGCGCGTGGGAGCGTGGGCGGCCTGCGTGCTCCGCGAGCGGGGCGCGGACGTCCGGCTCGGCGCGCGCGTCGAGCAATCGGACGCCGGCGGCGTGCGTCTGGCGAGAGGAGAGCGGATCGGCGCCGACGCCGTGCTGTGGGCGACGGGATCGGTCGGGCCGGACTGGCTGGGCGCCGCCGGGCTATCGGTGACGGACAAAGGCCTCGTGCGCGTCGGCCCGGGGCTCCGGTCGGTCGACGACGCCCGCGTGTTCGTGGCCGGCGACGCGGCGGCGGTCGCGGGGCACGAGGGGCTGGCGCGGATCGGGGTCCACGCCGTCAAGCAGGGGCCGACGCTCCGCGAGAACGTGGGCCGCGTGGCGCGGGCGCTCGGGCGGGGCGGGGCGCCCGACGCCGTCGACCTGGAGCCGTGGCGGCCGTACCCCGCCGCCCCGCTCGTGCTCTCGACCGGCGGCCGCGCGGCGTGGTACGCCGTCGGCCCGCTCGCCCTGAAGGGCGGCGCGTTCCTCCGCCTCAAGCACGGCGTCGACCGCCGGTGGATCGACCAGTACCGCGCGCCGGACACGTACCGCCACCGCTGGGACGACCGGGCGGCGATCGACGGACCCGTGGACTCGCTGCGGGGGGCGGGGCGGGGCTAGACTGCGGCATGGGCCGTCTGCCTCTCGCCGTCTTCTTGTTGGTCGCCGGGTGCGGCGTCGAGCCGCCCGAGCCGCCGGCCACCGCCCCGCCCCACGACGTCCGCCCCGCCCTGCGCGAGGGCCGGGCGGCGCCCGTCGTGTTCGACACGACCGAGCCGCCCGAGGTCGTGGTTCGCATCCCCGAGGTGCCGGACGCGCCGACGCCGCGGGGGCCGCAGCCGTCGCCCCGCCCGGAGCCGCCGCCGCCCGCCCCGCCCGGGGGCGGCCCGTCGGGGAGCTGCGACGTGCGGGCGACCGAGGGCTACTGCTTCGCCTACACCGGGGCGGGGTGGACGCCCCGCGCGGCGCGCGCCAACTGCGCCGGCGCGCCGGCCGCAGCGTTCGAGCCCGGCGCGTGCCCGCTCGCCGAGCGCATCGCGACGTGCGCCTTCCGGCGGCCGTCGGAGCCCGACCGCGAGATCCTCTACACGTACTACGCCCCGGCCGACCTCGTCCTCGTCGAGATCGCCTGCCCGGGCACGTTCACCGTCGTTGGGAGGGATTGAGGAATGGGCAGAGGGAAGCCGCCGCCCCGCCCGACGCGGCATGGGCGGGGTGGCGCCACTCCACGCATCCCTCCGTCGCTTATCCCTCTCCTCACAGCCCGACCACCAGCGCCACCCCGCCCGGCCCGGCCGTGATCGACGCCCCGTTGGCGAGGTCCACGAGCGCGCCGAGGCGGGCGCGCGTGCCCAGGTACGCGATCCCGTCGAGCACGAAGAGGCCGGCGCCCTGGATCACGAGCGCGATCCCGTGCCCACGCCACGCCGCCGGGTCCGCGACGCCGCGGCCCGAAACCGCCCACAGCGTCGCGCCGACGGCCGCGTAGCCCACGTTGAGGCCGAGGTTGACGAGGAGCACGTCGGCGTAGCCGTTCTCGGCCCCGAGCGCCGCCGCCCAGTCCGCCGCCGGGTCGCCCGCCCCGCCCGCGAGGCCGAAGGCGGCGATGCCCGTGTTGACGGCGCCCCACGCCGCCGACTGGAGCCCGAACGCGCGCCACCCCGCCGACGTCTCGGGGCTGGAGGCGAGCCAGAGCGCCGCCCCGCCCACGGCGTTCGCCACGCCCCACGCGCCGACGCGCCACAGGTGCGCCCGCTGCGCATCGCCCAGGTCGACCGAGAGCGCGCGGACCGCCGGTCCGTCTTGCGCGAGGGCGGGGTGGGCGGCGAGGCCCGTGAGCAGAACGGCGGCGAGGCCGAGAGCGAAACGGGCGGGGCGGGTAGACATGGCGCAGGTCGGGGGCGGGCGGGTTCAAAAGGCAGGGCGGCGGACCCGCAAGGTCGCGCCGGGGTTCACCGTTCCCCCTGTCCCGCCCCTGCCCTCTGGGGTCCGCCCTCCGGGTCTGCCCCGCGCCCTGCCGTGTTTGGACGCCTGTTCCTCCTGTTCCTCGTCGTCCCGATCCTCGACCTCGCGCTGCTCATCGCGGTCGGCGGGCGGATCGGCTTCTGGCCCACGTTCGGGATCGCGGTCGCGAGCGCGCTCCTGGGCTCGTGGCTGGCGCGGCGCGAGGGGGTCGCTGCGTGGCAGCGCGTCCAGCGGAAGATGACGGCGGGCGGGGTGCCGGGGCCGGAGCTCATCGACGGCCTCCTCATCCTGATCGCCGGCACGCTCCTCATCACGCCCGGCTTCCTGACCGACCTCGTCGGGCTCCTCGGCCTGTTCCCGCCCACGCGCGCCGTCCTCCGCCGCACCCTGCGGCGCCGGTTTGAGGCGGCCGTGCAACAGGGGGCGGTCCGCGTGGTGAGCGGCTCCTTTGGGAGCGCCTCGTTCGGGGGCGGGGCGGGCGCGCCGCCGTTCGGTCCGCACGCCGCCCCGCCCTTCGGACCGCACATCGGGCGGGGCGGCCCCGGCATCGAGGACGCCGAGGTCATCGACGATGGAGCCCCGCCGCAGGGGCAGTGAAGACGACCGGAAGCGGCTGGACCGCGTGAACGGGCGCGCGGCGCGTCCGTTGGGCCAGAGTGACCGCTCCCCCCTCTGCTCCCGCCCCGCCCGACGCCGCTCCGCTGGAGGTCGCTCCATCGGAGGCCGCCGCGCCGCCGGACTCGCTCCCCGCTGAGGACGCGTACGACGTCGACGCCGAGGGCCGCGACCGCCTGCGCGGCGTGCTCTGGATGCTGGCGAGCGCGCTCGGGTTCAGCATCATGAGCCTGTGCGTGAAGCTGGTCTCGGACAGCCTGCCCACGATGGAGCTCGTGTTCGCGCGCTCGGCGTTCATGGCCGTCCTCACGTTCACCGTCATCCGGCGCACCGGCGGGAAGGCGCTGGGCCGGGACCGGCGGACGCTGTTCCTCCGCGGCGCCGTCGGAGCGACGGCCCTCAGCCTGTTCTACTTCGGGATCGGCCGGCTCCCTCTCGGCGACGCCGTCACCATCCAGTACACGGCGCCCGTGTGGACGGCGCTGACGGCGGCGGTCCTGATCGGCGAGCGGCTCCGGCCCGTCGTGCTCCTCGGCGCGGTGCTGTCGCTGTGCGGCGTGGTCCTCGTGTCGCGGCCGTTGATCCTGTTCGGGAACGCCGCCGCCCCGCTCGACGGGCTGGGCGTGGCGGCCGTCGCGGGCGCCTCCGTGCTCTCGGGGCTGGCCTACACGTTCGTCCGCAAGCTCCGGCAGACGGACCAGCCGATGACCATCATCTTCTACCTCTCGTGGATCGGCATGGTCGGGTCGGCCCCGTTCGCGCTCGGCGGCTGGCCCATGCCGACGGGCTGGCAGTGGCCCCTGCTCCTGGCGATCGGGCTGGCCACGCACGTCGGCCAGGTCGGGCTGACGAAGGGGATGCAGCTCTTGGAGGCGGGGACGGCCTCGGCCATCGGCTACGTCCAGGTCGTGCTCGCGTTCGTCTGGGGCGTTGTCTTCCTGGGCGACAGCCTCGACCTGCTGAGCGTGGGCGGCGCGGCGCTCGTGGTGTCGAGCGTGTTCCTCGTCGTCGTCCTCGGCCGCCCGCGGCGGGCGGCCTGAGCGGGGCGGTTGACCGGGCGGGGCGGGACCGCCCCCGAAGGGCGCCGTCGCGTGCCTTGACCGCCGGGCGGGGCGGCGCGTAGGGTGGGCCGTCTCCCACCCCGCCCCATGCGCCTCGTTCTCCTCGCCGCCGCGCTCTCGTTCGTCACGCCGGCCCGTTCCCAAGAGGCCGTTCCCGATTCGGCGTGCACCTACGCGACCTGCGCGCTCCAGATCGACCAGAGGCTCCTGAGCTTCCGCCTGGTCCGCTCCGGGGAGCCCCTCCCGAATGGGGGGCCGCTCGGCCTCGGCCCCCCTCCAATCGCGGCGGCCGTGTCTGGTTCTCCGGCGGCCCTCATGCACGCTCGCGCCTACGAGCGGGACCTGCGGACGTCGGGCTGGCTCGTCAACGGCGCGACCGCGCTGTACTTCCTCGGGGCACTCGACCCATTCGACCTCCTCAGCGGCGGCGTGGAGGTGGGCATGGCGGCTGGGGCAGCCGGCCTCGCCGTCGTCTCAGTTCCCATCTCGTTCCGTGCCCGCCGTTCGCTGAACCGAGCGGTCGACACGTACAACGAGGAGCTGCGGAGGTAGCCGGACCGCGCAGAGCCGTCGGGCGGGGCGGTTGACGGGGCGGGGCGGCGGCGGTTTCTTCCCAGACCGTTCACCGACCGCGCCATGCCCGACGTCCTCACCGAGGCGGCCGCCCTCGGCCTCGCCACCGACCCCGAGCCTCGCGCCTTCGGCCCCCGCCCCGCCCCCGCGCTCTGTCCCAACTGCGGCGAGGCGCGGGCGGGGCGGTTCTGCGCCGGGTGCGGGCAGCGTGAGCTCGGCGGGCGGCTCACGCTGCGCGGCCTGTGGCGCGAGTTCTCGAGCCGCGTGTTCAACCTCGATCGTGGGCTGCTGCACACGGTCACGTCGCTGGCGCGCAGCCCGGGCTCGGTGCCGCGCGACTACGTCGAGGGGCGGCGGCGGACGTACACGAACCCGCTCAGCTTCTTCCTGCTCGCCACCGCTCTCAGCCTGCTCATGTACGGGCTGTACGACGACGCCCTACTAGACGTCTCGGCTTCCAGTTCGTTTGCCCAAGGCTACTCCGACGGTCACACCGCAGCGGGAGCGCCGGAGGACATCACCCCGCCCCGCGAGCCCGGCCACGAGATGACGCCGGAGGAAGCGGAGCGCGAGGCCCGCTTCGACGCGGCCTACGAGGAGCTCTTCGACGACGGAGGCCAGACTGCGGTCCGGGTCATGTACGAGGGGATGGTCCGGTTCAACACTCCACTCACGTTCCTCCTGGCCCTGTTCCTGGTGCCCCCACTTCGCCTCCTGTTTGGCTCCGAGAGGAACGTGGCGGAGGTCAGCGTCTTCGCTCTCTACGCCGTCGGGGCCGTGATCGCCCCGTTCTTCGTCCTCGGACTCGGGGCCGTGGGGTCCATCCTGTGGACGTTCGTCGCAGCGGGCATCTACGTCCTCCTCGTAGCGTGGGCGGCGATCTCGTTCTACCCGACCGCCCCGCCCCTGGGCTCCTTCTTCCGGGGCGGGGTGGCGATGACGGTAGCGTACGGGGCGTACTTCGTGGCGGTCTTGCTGTTCGGCGCCCTCTACTTCGCAACGCACTTCGTGCACACCGCCGGCGAGACGTGGGGGAGCCTGCTCGGCAGCATCTTCTCCTAGCCCACCGTCTCACCGGGCGGGGCGGCCTCCACCCCGCCCGCCGGCGGTCCGCCCGCGGCGTTCGTCGCCCGCCGGTCCGCCTCGTGCCGCAGCGCCGCCTCGTGGAAGGCGCCCTGCGTGATCAGGATGAGGACGACGCCCGCGATGATGGCCACGTCAGCGATGTTGCCGATCGGGAACAGGGCCACGTACTTGCCGCCCATGAAGGGGACGGCCTCGGGGATCACCCCGCGCCACACGTCGAGGTGGATAAAGTCCACGACGCACCCGTAGAGCAGCCGGCTCGATCCGGGCGGCGACGGCGCGCACTCGCCCCAGATCGACCCGTAGAACACGCGGTCGATCACGTTCCCGAACGCCCCGCCCAGCACCAGCGCCAGCGCCACGCGGTAGCCCGTCGGCGCCCAGCGGACGTGGCGGAGGTAGACGAAGATGAGGACCGTCGCGACGACCGAAAAGATCGTCAGGAACATCTTGCTCCCGACCGTCAGCCCGAACGCCATGCCGGGGTTCTCGGTGAACGTGAACCGGAACAGCCGGCCAACGACGGGGATCGAGTCGCCGTACGCCATCTGCGTTTTGACCACCACCTTCGTGATCTGGTCGAAGACGACGATCGCAAACGAGATCCAGAGGACGCGCATAGGGGCGGGGGGACTCGGGGCGCCCAACGCGGGCGGGGCGGCGGCGGTGCTCATGTGGGTGACGGGTTATGAGTGACGGGTGACGAGCCGGAAGGGGCCTCGCCCGTCACCCCGCCCCGGCCCGCCCGCGCTCGGGGCGGGATGGATGCGCCCGTCACTCATCACTCGTCACCCTGTACTCGGCGAACGCCGACCGTCAGCGTCTCGCCCCCGATCTCGACGTCGCGGACGAGGTCGCCGGCCGGCGCGTCGACGAGGGCCAGCGACGTGGCCAGCGTCTCGGCCTGGACCGGCCGAGCGAACGCGCCCGCGAGACCGCCTTGCCCCGCGAGACCGCCTTGCCCCACGAGACCGCCCGCCCCGCCCACGTGGGCGAGGAGCGCGGGCGGGGCGGCAAACTCGACGGCGATCCGGTCGGCCACGTCGAACCCGGCCTCTTTGCGGAGCCCCTGGACGCGGTTCACGAACTCGCGCGCGAAGCCCTCAGCGCGGAGCGCGTCGTCGAGCGCCGTGTCGAGCGCGACCGTCACCGCGAGCGTCCCGCCCCGCCCGTCGGCCGCCGTCTCCTGGCGGACGACGCGGCCCTCGACGCCCTCGGACGTCACCTCCAGATCGCCCGGCTCCAACGCGACCGCCCCGCTCGGGAGGTCGAGGGCGAGCGAGCCTGTGGACTCGTACGCGGCGATCTGATCATTTGTGAGGTCGCGGATCGCCGCGTTCGCCTCCTTCATCTGCTTGCCCAGGCGGCGCCCGAGCGCCTTGAAGTTGGGCTTCGCGCTTTTCTGGACCACGCCGCTGTCGCCCGCCGCCGTCTCCAGCCGCTTCACGTTGACCTCGTCGAGCACGACGTCCTCGACCGACCGCAGGACGTCCTCCTCTACCCCGCCCACGCCCGTCACCACGAGGACCGAGCCCAGCGGCTGGCGCACGTTGATGCCGGCCTCGTTCCGCAGGGCGAGCGTGGCCGTCGCGACGGCCCGCGCGAGCGCCATCCGCCCTTCCAGGCCGGCGTCGTGGAGGGCGGGGCGGGGCGCGGGGTAGTCCTGGAGGTGGACCGACGCCTCGTGGCCGAGCATGCCGTACAGCCACTCGGCCGTAAACGGGGCGATGGGTGCCATGAGCCGCGCGACGGACTCCAGGCACTCGAACAAGGTATCAAAAGCAGCCCTTTTTTCTTTGGGGAACTGCAGAATGTAACCCTCCTCTACTCCACCGAGCAAGTGATCAATAGCCGCAAAGGCAGATTGATTTGACTCGACCACTGCAGGATCTTTACCATCCTGCTGCATATGTCTAATCATATTAGCAGAAGTACCCTTTTCCCAGAACCGGCGGCGGCTCCGTCGGAGGTACCAGTTCGATAGGTCGTCGACGAACGCTTCGATGGCACGGGCCGCGCGCGTCGGGTGGTAGGCGTCGAGGGCCTCGACCGCCTCGGCCGCCGTCGACTGGAGGCGGCTGAGGACCCAGCGGTCGAGCTCGGTCCGCTCCGCGGCGGGCACGGTCTGGGCGGGGGGGTAGGCGTAGCCGTCGACGGCGGCGTACGTCTCGAAAAAGCGGTACGTGTTGACGAGCGTCCCGAACAGCTTCCGCCGCGTCTCCTCGACGGCCGCGTCCGAGTACCGGAGGTTCTCCCAGGGCGGGGAGGCCGCCATCATGGACCACCGGATCGGGTCGACGCCGTGGCGATCAATCGCCGCGAACGGCTCGACGGCGTTGCCCTTCGACTTCGACATCTTCTCGCCCTCGGCGTCGAGGACGAGCCCGTTCACGACGACGTTCTTGTACGCGACCCGGTCGTCGACGATCGCCGCGATCGCGTGGAGCGTGTAGAACCACCCCCGCGTCTGGTCGACGCCCTCAGCGATAAAGTCGGCGGGAACGTTGGCCTCGAACCGCTCGACGTTCTCGAACGGGTAATGCCACTGCGCGTAGGGCATGGCGCCCGAGTCGAACCACACGTCGACGAGGTCGGGCACGCGGCGCATGGTCCCGCCCCGCCCGTCGGGCCAGGTGATGGCGTCGACGTAGGGCCGGTGGAGGTCGATCGTGCCCAGGTCCGGGTTGATGGCTTCGGGCGGAAACTCCCCGCCGACCTTCTCGCGGAGCTCCTCGATGGAGCCGACGACCTCCTTCTGCTCCGGGTCGCGGTCGCTGACCCAGATCGGGAGCGGGGTGCCCCAGTAGCGGCTGCGGCTGAGCGCCCAGTCGACGTTGTTTTCGAGCCACCCGCCGAACCGCCCCGCCCCGATCCCCTCGGGCTGCCAGTTGATGGTCTCGTTCAGCGCCACCATCCGGTCCTTGACGGCCGTCGTCTGGACGAACCAGCTTTCGACCGGGTACTGCATGAGCGGCGTCCCCTTGCGCCAGTCGTGCGGGTAGTTGTGGACGTAGGAGTCCTCGCGGAAGAGCAGGCCGCGGTCGCGCAGGTCGCGCAGGATGGGCCGGTCGGCGTCCTTGAACCACATGCCGCCGACGAGCGGGAAGCCCTCCCGGAAGCGGCCGTCGGGCTCGACCGGGTTGAGGACGGGGAGCCCCTCCTTCTGGCCCGTCGCCCAGTCGTCCATGCCGAACGCGGGCGCCGTGTGGACGATGCCCGTTCCGTCGTCCACGGTCACGTAGTCGGCGGCGACGACGCGCCACACGTCGCCGGGCGCGTCGTCGTCCTGGAGCGCGTCGGCGAGGCCGTAGAGGTGGCGGACCTCGGCGTGGTTGTACGGCGGGACGTACTCGAGGCCGACGAGCTCGGCGCCCGTCTTGCGGTCCACGATCTCGGGGTCCTCGACCTTCAGCTTGCCCAGGAGCTTCTCGGCGATCCACACCTTCTCCTCGCCCGGCTGGTCGTCCGGCCCGGCCTCCGCCACGAGGCGCACCTTGACGTACTCCGTCTTGGGGGCCACGGCGAGCGCCGCGTTCGAGGGCAGCGTCCACGGCGTCGTGGTCCACGCCAGCAGCGACGTGTCAGGCTCGTCCACGAGCGGGAAGCGGACTGTGACGCTCACGTCCTGGACCTCTTTGTACCCCAGCGACACCTCGTGCGACGACAGCACGGTCCCGTTCGCCGGGCTGTACCACTGGATCTTGTGGCCCTCGTAGAGCAGCCCCTTGCCCCAGATCCGCTGGAGCAGGTTCCAGACCGACTCGACGTAGTCGTTCTGGAACGTGACGTAGGGGTGCTCCAGGTCCACCCAGTAGCCCATGCGGCGCGTGAGGTCGTCCCAGAGGTCCTTGTACCGGAGGACGCTCCGGCGGCAGGCCGCGTTGTAGGCGGCGATCCCGTAGTCCTCGACCGCGTGGCGGCCCTCCAGCCCCAGCTCCCGCTCGACCTCGATCTCGACCGGGAGCCCGTGCGTGTCCCACCCCGCCTTGCGGTCGACCCGGAAGCCGCGCATGGTCTTGTAGCGGCAGAACAGGTCCTTGATGGTCCGCGCCATCACGTGGTGGATGCCCGGCTTGCCGTTGGCCGTCGGCGGCCCCTCGTAGAACACGAAGTGCGGGGCGCCCTCGCGGGCGGCGAGCGACTGCGCGAACGTGTCGTCGGCCTCCCAGCGGGCGAGCACGTCGCGCTCGACGGAGACCTGGTCGAAGCGCTCGACCTCGGGGTAGCGGGGCATGGGCGGGGTGGGGCAGTGGGTCGGTGGGTCAGTGCGTCAGGCGGCGTCCCGCCCACTGCCCACCGCCTCCCGATGCGAGGCTCAACGGGGCGGGGCGGTCCCGCCGAAGCTAGCCCGCCGCCCCGCCCGCGGCGTTGAAGCGCGGCCGGATTCGCCGCCCCGCCCTCGCGCCGCGCCGCTTGTGGGGGCGGGGTGGCTAGACCTCGACCCCGTGGTACAGGCCGTCCAGCGCGAGGTCGACGCCGAGCGACGGGAGCCGGACCGCCCCGCCCGTGACCGGCGCCGGGACGGCCCACACCCCGTTCGTTTTGGCAGCGACCTCGGCCCAGCGTCGCGTGGAGTCGACCCAGACGACGGTGTGGATGGACGGGACCTCGCGGTAAAGAGCGAACTTTTCTCCCCGATCGTAGACGGCCGTACGGTCGGAGAGCACTTCGACGACGACCGCCGGATTGAGGAGCACGCGCCGGGTCTCGTCGCGCAACGCTGGCGGGCCGAAGACCACGCTCGCGTCGGCGTAGACGTAGCGTGCGTCGTGGATTTGGAGCCGCATCCCACTCGACAGGACGTACCTGCCGCTCCGGTCGACCTCGTTCCCTAAGAATGCGATGCAGTTGGAGACGACGAGGTGGTGGTCGGAGGACTCAGCTGGAAGCCGGTGCACCTTGCCAGCCGCATACTCGTGGCGGACGTCCTGCGTCTCCTCCCAATCGAAGTACTCCTCCGGCGTGAACGTGAGGGCTCGGGCGGTGGAGACGGGCATGGGCCAGTGGGCGGGGTGGTTCAAGAGTAGAGGATCCGCCCCGCCCCCGCCACCCCGCCCGCGCGCCTGGGCGGGGCGGCTACGCCAGCGTCGCGACCACGTCGCCGAGGATCTGCGTCAGCCTCGGTTCGGCCTCGGCGGCGGCGGCCAGGATGTCGGCGAGGACGACGGGCTCCAGGGCGTCGGGGAAGCACTCGTCGGTGACGACCGAGACGGCCAGCACGCGCATCCCGGCGTGGCGGGCTACGATGACCTCGGGCGTCGTGCTCATGCCGACCACGTCGGCGCCGGCCTGCCGCAGGAAGCGGTACTCGGCCCGCGTCTCCAGGTTGGGGCCGAGGACCGACGCGTAGACGCCCTCTCGGAGACGGACGCCCCGCTCCAAGGCGGCGTCGGCGGCAGCCTGCCTGAGCGCGGGGTCGTACGGCTCCGACATGTCCGGGAACCGCGGCCCCCACGCGTCCACGTTCGCGCCCGTGAGCGGGTTCGACCCCTGGAGGTGGATGTGGTCGGTCACCAGCATGAGGTCGCCGCGGCGGTAGAGCGGGTTCATGCCGCCGGCCGCGTTCGAGATCAGGAGCGTCTCGATGCCCAGCGCGGCGAAAACGCGAACGGGCAGCGTGACCTGCCACGGGGTGTACCCCTCGTAGAGGTGGAACCGCCCCTGCATCGCGAGCACGTCGACGCCGCGGAGCCGCCCCGCCAGGAACCGCCCGCTGTGGCTCTCGACCGTCGGCGCAGGCACGTGCGGGACGTCCTCGTAGGGCACCGTCTCGCGGACCTCGATCTCGTCGGCGAGGGCGCCCAGCCCGGTCCCCAGGATGATCCCGACGCGGGCCGCGTCGCCGGCGCGGTCGCGGAGCACGTCGGCGGCCTCCTGGACCTGGGCGCGGGCGGTGTCGGGGTCGGGCGTCATGGGCGGGGTGGGGCTGGGGGAGCGCGAAAGATCGCACCGCCCCGCCCGCCCCGCTCAGTCGAGGTCGTCGAGGATGCGGCGGATCCGCTCGCGCTCGGCGTCCGACGCGGCCGCCCCGCGCTCCTCGCCAGTCACGAGCGAGCGGAGGTCCCACCCGCCGACGACCAGGGGCGGGGCGGCGGGCGCGCTGTCGGGCGCGCTCGGCTCGGCGTCGCCCGCCCCGCCCAGCTCGTCTCCGGCCGCCCCGCCCTCGGCGGCCTCGGCATCGTCCGCCCCGCCCGCAGGCGCGTCGCCAGGTGCGTCCTCGGTGGCCGGCGCGGGAGACGGGTCCTGGGGCTCGTCCGGCATCGCGCGCGCCCACAGCGGGACGTAGCCGCTCTCGTCCGAGACGTCGGCCGGCGCGGGAGACGGCTCGGCGGTCGCCTCAGAGACGTCGGCGGGCGGGGCGGGCGTCTCAGGCAGAGTGGACTCCTCCAGCAGAGGAACGCTCGCGGGCGGGGCGGGAGCCTCCGGCACGGCGACGGCCTCGGGCAGAGCGGGGGCCGCGGAGACGTCGGGCGGGGCGGGGGCTGCGAGCTGGGGGTACCCGGCGGGGGCCTCGCCCTGGAACTGCGCGAGCACGTCGAGCTCGGAGAGCAGGAAGCCGCGGAGCCGGGCGGCCACCTCGGTCTGCCGCGACGAGAGCTGGACGAGGTCCTGGCGGAGCTCGTGCCGCTCGCGCTCGGCGTCCTGCACGATGGCCCGCGCGCGCAGCTCGGCCTGCTCGACGATCAGCGAGGCCCGCTCTTTTGCCGCCGCCTCGGCCCGCCGCGCCGACTCCTTCGCCGACTCCAGCGCCTCCTGGAGCGCGAGCTCGACGCGCTCGTAGTGGGTCAGCTTCGTCTCCATCTGGTCCGTCCGCTCGCGGCTCTGGCGGATCTGGTCGAGGAGCCCCTCGTGGTGCTCCGAGACCTGCTTGAGGAACGCGTCGACCTCGGCGGGCTCGTAGCCCCGGAACGCTTTCGTGAACTGCTGCCGTCGGATGTCGAGGGGCGTGAGGGTCATGGTCGGGCAGGCGCGGCGGAGGCGGGGCGGCGGGGGCAGTCGGCGACCGGGTGGGCCGCGTCGCTCGCGGGCGGGGCGGGGCGCCGTTGCGCGGAGGACGCGGGATCGTCGGTCCACCACGTCGAACGGCCTACAGGGCCGGGCGATCCGGCGGAGCGGGAGACCAAACGGCGCGGCGAGCCCCACGGCGCCAAACTACGGACGCGCCACGCGAGCCCCCAACAGTGGCTAGCGCGGCCCGAACAGCGCCGTCCCCACGCGGACGTGCGTGGCGCCCTCCTCGACGGCCACCTCGAAGTCGCCGCTCATCCCCATCGAGAGGACCGAGAGCGGCCCCGCCCCGCCCGCGGGCGCATACGCCTCGAACAGGTCGCGGAGCCGCCGGAACGCCGGGCGGACAATCCGGTCGAGGTCGCGGTCGTCTTCGGCGATGGCCGCCATGCCCATGAGGCCGACCGGGCGGAGGTGGTCCTGCTCGGCCGCGTACGCCAGCAGGTCGTGGGCCGCGTCGGGCTCGACGCCGCCCTTGGCCTCCTCGTCCGACACGTTGACCTGGACCAAGACCGGGAGCACGCGGCCCGCCTGCTCAGCCCGCCGCTCGAGCGCATCAGCCAGGCGGACCGAGTCGAGCGCGTGGAACAGGTCGGCGCGGGCGGCAGCGTCGCGGGCCTTGTTGCGCTGGAGCGAGCCGATCAGGTGCCACCGGACCGCCCCGCCCTCGGCCTCGCCCGGGACCGCGTCGGACTTCTCGACCAGCTCGCCTACCCGGTTCTCGCCCAGGTCCGTGAGCCCGGCCGCGACGGCGGCGCGGACGGTGTCCAGGCTGCGCGTCTTGGTCACGGCCACGAGCGTGACGTCGGCCGCGTCCCGCCCCGCCCGGTCGGCGGCGGCGGCGATGCGGTCGCGCACGCGGGCGGCGTTCTCGGCGATCGGGGCGGCGGGCGGGGCGGCAGCAGGCATGTCCCGAGTCGTACCCGACCGGCGGGCCAGAGATCCGTGCGCGCCCCGCCGCGGACCGCGTGGGGCGGGGTGGAATCGTCACGACGGCGTTCCTTTTTTCCAGCCTACTCCCAGGCCAATCGGCCTGGGCGGGGCGGCTGAGCGCTCTGCGGGGCCGTGGCCCGGTCTTGGCAGGAGGAGAGGCCTATTCCACCCCGCCCCCCATGATCTCGTCCCCCGCGCTCGCCCAGGCCCGCGCCGCCTGGCTCTCCGGCGACGGCGCCGCCTGGACCCGCTACACCGCCTGCCTCCGCGACCTCGCCGCCCCGCCCGCCGAGACGCCGGCCGCCCCGGGCCGCCTCGCCCGCCGCGAGCGGACCGCCCGCCGCACGCGCCGGCCCGGCCGCGTCGCCCGCGCCTAAGAGAGTCGGCGACCGACAGTCGGGGCCGAATCCGTAGTGTTGAGGACAACCCCCTCCCCTACGCCATGCCCGCCCACGACATCGACTACCGCCTGATCGGCGACGACCTCCAGATCGTCGAGGTCGAGCTCGACCCTGGCGAGACCGTCCGCGCCGAAGCCGGCGCCATGCTCTACATGGAAGCCGGCGTCCAGATGGACACGGGCACGGGCGGCGGGTTTATGAAGGGGCTCAAGCGCCGGATCACGGGCGAGAGCTTCTTTATCACCTCGTTCACGAACGCCGGGCGGGGCGGCTCGCAAACCGACGGGACGGCGCGCGTCGCGTTCAGCGCGCCCTACCCCGGCAAGGTTATCCCGCTCGACCTGGGCGCGCTCGGCGGCCGGTTCCTGTGCCAGAAGGACACGTTCCTCTGCGCGGCGTCGGGGATCGAGATCGAGGTCGCGTTCACGAAGAAGATGGGGGCCGGCTTGTTCGGCGGCGAGGGCTTCATCCTCCAGCGCCTCGAAGGCGACGGCCTCGCGTTCTGCCACGCGGGCGGCACCGTCATCGAGCGCGACCTCGCCCCCGGCGAGACGCTCCGCGTGGACACCGGCTGCCTCGTCGCCTTTGCGCCGTCGGTCGACTACGACATCGAGTTCCAGGGCGGCTTCAAGAACGCGCTCTTCGGCGGCGAGGGCCTGTTCCTGGCCCGCCTCGAAGGGCCGGGCCGCGTCTACCTCCAGAGCCTCCCGTTCTCGCGCCTCGCCGACCGCATCGTGGCGGCCAGCCGCGCCTACGGCCGCCAGGGCGAGACGAGCCGGGGCGGGGCGGGCGCGCTCGGGGCGCTCGGAGGCCTGGCCGCCGGCGGCCTCCTGGGCGGTCTCCTGGGGGAGGACTCGTAGTCGGTGGGCCAGTGGGTCAGTAGGTCGGCGAGTCAGCAAAAGCGCCCGCCCCGCCCGTGCGGCACCGGGGGCGGGGCGGCGCCTTGCTCCGGCACCGCCCGCAGCGCCGCCCGGCCCGGCTCCGGCCGCCCCGCCCCGTCGAGGCCACTGATCCCCTACGGACTCACTGGTCCTCTACTGCCCCACTGATTCCCACCGACCTACTGGCCCGCCACCTCCTCGAACAGCGCGTCGAAGCGGGGCGCCTGGAGCGGCCACGCGAGGTCGGCCGGGATCTCACGCAAGACCGGCGTGGGGAGCCGCTGTGCCTCGCCGCCGAGGACCGCGCGGAGCGTCTCGAACAGGCCCTCCTCGCCCTCGTAGAGGACCGGCGCGTGGAGGAGCGGCCGGTGCAGCCGCTCCGGCACCAGCTCGGGGTACGTCAGGCGGTCGGGCAGGAGCGGGTGGCAGCCGCAGTGGATGGCCTCGAGCGTCGAGAGGTCGAAAAACTCGTGGACCGACGTGGACACGACGACGTCGGAGCGCCAGAGGAGCGCGGCGTAGTCGGCGAACGACTCGGCGTAGCCGTAGTGGAGCACGCGCTCGGCGTAGCGCCGGAAGCCGGCCTCGAACGCCGCCGGCTGCTCGGCGAACGTCTTGCCGGCCAGGACCAGCCGGAACCGCGCGCCCGCGTCGTCGAGCCGGTTCATCACGCGGAAAAAGGCGGCCGGGTCCTTGTCATACTCCCAGCGGTGGTTCCACAGCACGACCGGCAGGCCGGGCTGGCCCTCGCCGACCTGCCGTTCGCGCGCCCGCTGCGCCTCGGCGGCGGGGCGGGCCGCGTCGAGGCCGGCGAGGTCGAGGCCCGGGTGCAGCACGCCGCTCTTGGCCCGGAGCCCGGGGAGCGCGCCGACGTGCGTGTAGTCCGGGAACCGCCGGAGCAGGTCGGGGAGCACGCGGAAAAAGTCGTCGCGGTGGAACGCCGAGTTGAACACGACCCGGTCGGCCGCCAGCGCCGAGAGGTAGTTGACCGACGCGTAGGCGTCGTCGCGGACCTCGCCCTCGTCCAGCGGGTACGTCAGCCGGTCCTCGTGGAGGTAGAGGACGACGGGCGTCGCGGCCAACCGATCGCGCGTGAGCGCGAGGAACGCCGGCAGGTGGACCATGTCGGACGCCACGACGAGGTCGGGCCGCCAGCCCTCGTCCAGGACCTCGCCGGCCTTCTCGGCGAGCGTGACCGCCCCGCCCTGGACCCGCCACGTCCAGTAACGCGGGGCCATCGTGACGGCGCGGACCTCGTGGGCGCTGTGGGCTACGAGGCCGTCGAGGAAGCGCCGGCGCGAGCCGCCGTACCACGGTTCGAGAAACAGGACGTTCACGGGGCGGGGCGGCTCCTGAGGGCGGGGCGGCGGCCCCTGGGGCGGGGCGCGCGCGTCACGCCGGGTCGAGCCCGGCGGCCTCCTCGTCGGTCGACGGGCGCACGATGGCGAGGCGCCGGACCTGCAGGGCCTCGCGGAGCACGGCGTCGCGGACCTCGACGGCCGAGACCACCTTTTCGTCGCCCGCGTCGAGGTGGACGGTCCGCCCTTGGAGCTGGAGGTCGATGGGGTCCTCGGACACGTTCTTGATGATCATCCCGCGGCGTTCGGGCATGGGGTCGGGGTTGTGAGGGGAGAGGGCGGCCAAGATATTCCCCAGACGCCGCCCCGCCCCTCGGGGCCGCCCCGCCCTGCTCCCCGCGCGCCGATGCCCTTTTCCCTCCGCTCCCTGATCGGCGACATCGGGGCCGGCCTCGCCGGGCTCCTCTACCCCGCCCTCTGCCTCGGCTGCGAGCGGCGGCTCGCCGCGGACGGGCCGCCGGCCGCGCTGTGCGCGTCGTGCCTCCGCGGCCTGCCGCGGCCCGAGCCCGACGCGGCGCGCGCCCTTCTCGGCGCGGCGCCGGTCGAGGCGGCCGTCGCGCTGTGGGCGTTCGACGCGGGCGGGGCGGTCCAGCGGGTCCAGCACGCGCTGAAGTACGGCGGGCGGCCGAGCCTGGGCGTCCCGCTCGGCCGCCTCCTCGGCCGTGCCCTCCGAGCCGGCGGGGCAGGCGGGGCGGACCTCGTCGTGCCCGTCCCCCTCTCGCCGACCCGCCTGCTGGAGCGGGGCTACAACCAGGCCGCCGCGCTCGCCGACGGCGTCGCCGACGCGCTCGGCGCCGAGGTGGCGCCGGACCTCCTCGCGCGGACGCGCGCCACGCAGCGGCAGGCGACGCTCGCCCGCCCCGCCCGCGTGGCCAACGTCGAGGGCGCGTTCGCCCTCCGCGCCGGAGCCGACGTGGCCGGCCGCCGCGTCCTCCTCGTCGACGACGTCCTCACGACGGGCGCCACGGCGGCGGCGGCGGCCCGGACGCTCGCCGAGGGCGGGGCGGCGGTGTCGGTCGGCGCGCTCGCGCTGGCGTAGCGGCGGCGAGCGGCGAGCGGAAGATGACCTCCCCGTCCTCGCCACGGGCGGGGCGGTCGCGCCATGGGCGGGGCGGTCGCGCCATGGGCGGGGCGGTCGCGCCAGGGCGGGGCGGAGGGTTCCAGGACCGCCCCGCCCCGCCCGCATCGGACACGGCAAGCCGTGTCCCTACGAATGCCCGCCGCCAGGCAGGGCGGAACTTTTCCCCTCGCCTCTTCCCTCTTCCCTCTTCCCTCTTCCCTCTTCCCTCTTCCCTCTTCCCTCTTCCCTCTTCCCTCTTCCCTCTTCCCTCCCATGCTCCTCCTGCTCAGCAACTCCACCTCCCCCGGCCAGCCGTACCTCGCCCACGCCCGCGACTGGATCGCCGACGCCGTAGGCGGACCGCAAACCGGCGGGGCGGGGCGGATCGCGTTCGTGCCCTACGCCGCCGTCACCTTCAGCTACGACGACTACACGCGGCGCGTGGCGGACGCGCTCGACGGGCTCGGCCTGGAGATCGAGGGCGTCCACACCTCGGACCGCCCCGCCCAGGCCGTCGCGGACGCCGACGCCGTGTTCGTGGGCGGGGGCAACACATTCCACCTGCTCCGCTCGTGCTACGAGCACGGGCTCGTCGACGCCATCCGCGCGCGTGTCGGCGCCGGGGCGCCCTACGTCGGGTGGAGCGCCGGGGCCAACCTCGCGTGCCCGACGATCCGCACGACGAACGACATGCCCGTCGTCGAGCCGCCGTCGTTCGAGGCGCTCGGGCTCGTCCCGGTCCAGATCAACCCGCACTACACGGACGCCCACCCCACGGGCCACCAGGGCGAGACGCGGGCGCAGCGGCTGGCCGAGTTCGTGGCCGCCAACCCCGACGCGCCGGTCGTCGGCCTGCCCGAAGGCACGGCGCTCCGCGTCGACGGCGCCCGCGTCGAGGTCCTGGGCGGACCGCAAACCGGCGGGGCGGACGCGCGCGTGTTCGACGCCGCCTCGCCGGAGGGCCGCCGGGCGGAACCGGGCGAGGTCGCGGCGCTCGTCGCCGGCACCGCCCCGCCCGCCTGACCGCCCCGCCCGCCGCTACCCGCCCGCCGCCCGCTGCGCGAACGCGAGGACGAGCCGCGCGTGGGCCGCCACCATCTCGACCACGCCGAGGTCCGCGAGGCGGGCGTCGGGCGTCGTCGGGAGCTTGGGCGGCGAGACGCGGCCCATCCACAGCGGCAGCTTCTCCCCGAGCACGCTCGGCCCCGGGAACCGGCCCGGCGGGAGGTGCGCGCCGTAGAACGCCGCTTTCCGTTCGAGCCGCGCGTACACGCTCTGGTCCGGCTCGACGTCGCCCTCCGCCCCGCCCGCCACGTACTCGGCGCCCAGGAGGAAGTCGTGGTAGAGGAACGGGAGCTCGGCGAGCGCCGGCCCGGCCGCTTCGAGGGCGGGGCGGTTCTGGCGGAGCCCGACCTCGGCGGCCCGCGCCGTGACGGTCGCCAGGAGCGTGAGCGTCTCCTCGGCCACTAGGCCGGGGTCGGCCTGGTCCGTGAGGGCGGGGAGGGCGCGGCGGACGACGTCCTGCGTGGTCGAGAGCGCGGCGGGCGCCGCGAACGCGACGACCCGGGCGGCGAGGGCGGCGGTCCGCCCGGAATCCGTCGGGGGCTCAGCCATCTACGACAGGTCCTGGCCCGCCCGGCCCTCCGCCCCGCCGATCGTCGTCCGCATCTGGGTGTCGGCCTCGATGTTGCGGAGGTTGTAGTAGTCCATGATGCCGAGGTTGCCGGCCCGGAACGCCTCGGCCATCGCCTGCGGGATCTCGGCCTCGGCGCGGATGAGGTTGGCCCGCTCTTCCTGCTCGGCGGCGACGGCCGCCGCGCGGCGCTCCTCGGCCTTGGCGCGCGCGACGCGGAGGTCGGCCTCGGCCTGGTCGGTCTGGAGCTTGGCCCCGATGTTCTCGCCCACGTCCACGTCGGCGATGTCGATGGAGAGGATCTCGAAGGCGGTCCCCGAGTCGAGCCCCTTCGCGAGCACGGTCTTCGAGATGTTGTCGGGGTTCTCGAGCACCACGAGGTGCGTGTTCGACGAGCCGATCGTGGACACGATGCCCTCGCCGACGCGCGCGATGATGGTCTCCTCGCCCGCCCCGCCCACGAGCCGCTCGATGTTGGCGCGGACGGTCACGCGGGCCAGCGCCCGCACCTGGATGCCGTCCTTGGCGATCGCCGCGATCGACGGCGTCTCGATGACCTTGGGGTTGACCGACACCTGGACGGCCTCGAACACGTCGCGGCCGGCGAGGTCGATGGCCGTCGCGCGCTCGAACGTGAGCGGGATGTTGGCCTTGTCGGCCGAGATCAGCGCCTGGACCACCTTCTGCACGTGCCCGCCGGCGAGGTAGTGGGCCTCCAGCTGCGGCGGCTCGACGGGGATGCCCGCCTTGTGCGCCGTGATGAGCGGGTTCACAATGTGGGACGGCGGCACGTTGCGCAGCCGCATCCCGACGAGGTCGCGGAACAGGCTCAGCTTGACGCCGGAGAACACGGCCGTCAGCCACAGCCGGACCGGGATGAAGTACAGCAGGACGATCGCCAGCAGGACGACGCCCAAGATCACGACGAGGCTGCCGACGCCGAGGAGCTCTTCCATGGTGTTCGCGTGTGGGCGTCCCTGTACGGGGGCGGGGCGGCGGCGTTTCGCCCACCCCGACGCGCTACGTGCTCTGCGAAGCCGCTACTGCCGGGCGGGGCGGCCCAGGCTGAACGAGACGTCCCCCTCCTGGACACGCGAAGCAGAGCCTGCCCCGGACGCCGATCCGGGGGCGCAGGAGGGGCTAGGGGTGGTGGACGAGGCCGAGCACGAACCTGCCGATAGGAGCTTGACGCAGCGCTAAGCCTGCCTCGTAACCGCTGATTCATGCATCGCGCCCCGCCCCGCCCGCGCGCCCTCTGCGGGGGCGGGGTGGTTCGGGTGGGGTACCAACCTTCAAAGCTGGTACCGGGCGACGCTCGCCCCATGCGCGGCCTGACGGCCCTCCGCCTTGTCGCCGACAGGCCCTTGCCGATTCGGCCACCCCGCCCCGGAGTCCGCTACAGGGCTCCCGCTGCGGGAAGAGGGCAGACCGGTCCGATCAGGCGCGGCCGTAGACGGTCGGGAACGCGCGGTGGGCGTCGGCGCGGGCGTGGACCGAGCGGACGTCCTGCTCGCGCCGGGCCTCGGCGTCGGCGGCGTCGACGAGCGCCTCCTGCACGAGCTCCCGGAGCCAGTCCTGGTTTTCGCGGAGGACCTCGGCGAGGGCCGCCTTGAGGTCGTCGTTGCTAGGCGTATCAGTGCAGGTCATCCGTGGTCGTGATGTGGTGGGACGGAGGGCGAGGAAACTACGCGGTGCCGACGGCACGCGGAGGCCACGACCGCGTGCCCCGCCCCGCCCTCGGCAGGCGGGGCGGGCGGGGCGATCTACGCGTCGGGCTGGTCCCGCGAGGGGGCGGCGTCCTCGTCGTCCACGAACTGCTGGTAGTGGGCATAGCGCTCCAGGATGATCGAGACGTAGTGGACCGGCTCCAGGCCGCGCGCATAGCCGTTGCGGACCTCGGGCCGGTTGTACACGGCGGGGTTCGACTTCTGGAGGAGCCAGTACGCCACGTCCTCCCACACAGCGGGGTCGCCGCCCTCGGCCGCGGCCAGGCGCTGCGCGTCGAAGATGTGGCCCGGGCCAGCGTTGTAGCTGGCGAGGATGAACTTGAGCCGCTCCTCGGGGTCGGGCACCCGCTCGACCCAGTACTCGTCTTCGAGCCACTTGAGGTAGCGGGCGGCGGCCTCCACGTTCTGCTCGGGGTCGTACGGGTCGGCCAGGCCGAGGTCGCGGGCGGTCCCGGGCATGATCTGGAGGAGCCCCATGGCGCCGGCCCACGACTGCGCGCGGGGCTTGAACCGGCTCTCCTGGTACATCTGGCTCCCGAGCAGCCGCCAGTCCCACCCGACCGTCGGGGCGTACCGCTTGAGGAGCTCGTCGTAGTCGCTCAGCACGCCGGTCTCGGCCGTGAGGAAGCCGGTCTCGATCCGCTCGCGGTAACCGCGGCGGTCGACGAAGTACTTCCGGTAGAGCGAGTTCCAGCGGCCGGTGTCGCGGTTGGCGAGGATCCACTCGTTGAGCGCCCGCTCCAGCGTCGGGGCGTTGTCGCGGACGGCCCACGCCACGTCGTGCGGGGCGCCGATCTCGGGCGTGACCAGGAGGTTGTCGTAGTACCCCTCCTCGAGCTCGGCCACGTTCTCCTGCGCCACCGTCAGCTCGATGTTCCCGATCGCCACCTGGCGGATCAGGGACTCGGTCGTGGTGTCGACCTCGACGACCTCGATGTCGCCCGAGATTCGGTCCTCGAGCTCGACGAGCCGGTCGGCATAGGGGTGGTCCTCGGGGAGGTACACGTCGCTGCCCGCGAGGTCGGCCGGACGGCGGACGAGCCGGGCGCGGATCGTGAGCGGCTGGAGCGAGGCGTCGCCGGGGTCCATCGCCTCGGCGATCTGCTGGGGCGTCTCCTCGCCCGCGGCCTGCGCCACGCCGGCCGAGTCGAGCGGGGCCTCCTGCTGGACCACGACGGCGCTCGTCTCGTAAAGGGCCGCCGTGAACCCGAACGCCGACGTGTCCTGCTCGACCGGGATGAGCCGCCCCGCCGCGATGTCGCCCCGCCCGGCGTTGAGGTAGTACAAGAGGCTGTCCTGGGGGACCACCTCGATCCGGAACACGACGTCCTGTTCTTCGGCAAAGTCCCGGAGCAGCTCGTACTCGAATCCGAACGGCTGGCCCCGGTACAGGAAGTAGCTCGTCGAGGTGTAGGCCGTGAGAGCCACGAGCGTGTCCCGCTCGATGATGGCCCCGAGGTCGCGCTTGATGGGGTCGGGGACGACGATGCTCGGGTTCGCAGTGACGAGCACGGACGCGGCCACGAGGCCGCCGACGATGAGGAGGGCGAGGACAGCGAACGAACGCTTAAGCTTCATGAGGGAGAGTCCGGGAGTCAGCCCGTCGTACGGGCGGGGCGGTGAGGCGGGTCCTGGAGGAGCCGCGGGACTGGGGACGGGGCGCCGCTACGGCCCGTCGCTCAGCACGTCGACGAGCGCCGCGATCATCCGCGTCTGCTCGGCGAGGTGGCCCCGCTGAGCCTCGACGTTGACGTAGGCCGTGCCCTCGCGGGCGGCCCAGACCGAGAGCGAGCCGTCGTCGGTCGCCGCGTCGTTGTCCTGGAGCACGGCGTTGAACCCGGCGTCCACGAGGAGGTCGTAGAGGTCGCGGTCGGTGACGAAGAAGAAGTCGTCGGGGTCCGTCCCGTCGTGGACGGTGACGGCCGCGGCGTCGGCCTCGTACTCGCCGCCCCGCCCGTACGACGCGGCCGAGTAGCCGTCCGCCGTGTTGTCGTGGAGCGTGACGACGACGGCCGGGGGGACGGCCGCGTAGAGCGCGAGCACGCGGTCGGCGAACGCCTCCAGCGCCTCCCGCCCCGCCCGGTCGTCCTCGGAAAGAGCGGCGAGCGTGCGGGCGCGGCCGGCCGCCGTGAACATCCGGTTGGGGTCGGCGGTGTAGGTCCGGCCGCCGGTCGTGAATGTCACGTTCCGCTCGCCCGAGTGGACGAGCTCGACCACGCGCCCGCCCCGCTCGCGGAGCACGGCGAGCGCCGCCTCGACCGACGTGCCCTCGTCGTCGTGGAGGTTGAGGGCGTTGAGCGGGAACGTCTCGAACCCCGGCGACCCGAGCGGGTCCGGGATCGGCGCCGTCCACACGCGGACCGTCACGACGTCGTCCCCGAGCGGCACGGCCTCCTCGGCCACGCGCAGCGAGTCCGTTGTGGGCGGGGCGGGGCGGACGATCGCGGAGTCGGCCCGCCGCCCGTGTCCCTCGGCGGGCGAGGCCGGCTGGGCGCACGCGGCGACGGCGACGAGCGGGACGGCAAAAACGGCGAGGCGCATGGGCGGGGCGGAGCAGGCGGGCTCGGTCCAACGCGGCCAGAGCAAGACGCGTGCCCACCCCGCCCCCGACGCTCGGGCGGGGCGGCCGGCGCGCGGCCGAGCGGGGTGGGGGCACGGAGCCACCCCGCCCGAGCGACCGGACCGCGGGCGGGGCGGCGCCTCCTCCCCCACCCCGCCCTACGCCTCCTCCGTCGCCGGGGCCGCCGCGCGGGCGGCGGCGAGGACGGCGTCGAGGAACGCCTCGGGGTCGCCGTCCGGCGCCCAGCGGACGTGGCGCGCGGCGTCGTCGTGGAGCCGCATCCAGCTCGCCAGCATCCGCATCTCGTCCACGTCGGGGCGGAGGTGCGACTCGGGCGGGGCGAGGCCGGGGTCGAACGTCTCGGCGAGCGCCGCCGCGAGGTCGGCCGTCTCGTCCGGGCCGGGGTCGCGGGGCAGGTCCACGCGGCCGGCGAGGCGGCCGTGGCGGATGAGGAACAGCTGCACGCCGCCCGCCGCCTGCGCGGGGGCCGGCAGGCCGTCGTAGCCCGGGGCGAGCGGCTCGACGAGGACCGCGTCGTGCTCGTGGACCGCGCTCGCGACCGTCCGCTGGCGGCCCAGCGTCCGCTCCAGCCGGCGGAGCTGGTCGCGGTACCACCCCGCCGCCTCGTACTCGCGCGCCGCCGCCGCCTCGCGCATGGCCTCCTCGACCATGTCGACGGCCTCGGTGTCCTGGCCCGTCAGGAACGCGCGCACGCGCTCGACCTCCAGGCCGTACTCGTCGGCGCCCGCCCCGCCCGCGCACGGCGCGCCGCACCGGCCCATCTGGTGGTACAGGCACTCGCGGCCGAGCTCGAACACGGGGTCGTCGCACTCGCGGAGCCGGAACAGCCGCGAGATCAGCTCGACGACCTCCTCGGCCTGCCCGCGCCGCCCGAGCGGGCCGTAGTACTCGGCCCCGTCGTGGGCGATGCGCGGGGTCCATGAGAGGGTCGGGTAGGCGTGCGTCGTGTCGAGCCGGAGGAACGGGTAGTCGCGGTACTTCCGCTGCGCCCGGTTGTAGACGGGCAGGTGGTTCTTGATCAGCTTCGACTCTTCGAGGAGCGCCGCCAGTTCGGTCCCCGTCTCGCGCCACGTCACGTCGCGCACGTCGCGGACGAGCTTGCGCGTCTTGGGGTCGTGGGCCTCGACGCTCGTGAAGTAGCTCCGCACGCGGTTGCGGAGCGACTTCGCCTTGCCCACGTAGACCACCCGGCCCCGCCCGTCGCGCATAAAGTAGACGCCGGGGCGGTCGGGGAGCCGCGGGAGCGTCTCTTCGCGGATCGCCTTGAGGTGCGACGGCTCGCGCCGCGTGTCCTTGTACCGCCGCCGCTGGAAGGCGAGCACGTCCTCGGCGGTCTCGGCCCCGAACTCGATCTTGAGCCGGTCGATCAGGATGACCAGCAGCTCGGCCGTGGCGACGGCGTCGCCCAGCGCGCGGTGCCGGCCCTGGACGTCGATCCCGAAGTGCTGCGTGAGCTTCGAGAGCCCCTTCGACGGCAGCGACGACAGGAGGCGCCGGGCAAGGCGGAGCGTGTCGAGGCTGGGGTTCTGGAGCGGCGGCAGCCCGGCCTCGGCGAGCGCCACGTCGAGGAAGCGGGCGTCGAACGGGAGGTTGTGGGCGACCAGCACGGCGTCGCCCAGGAAGTCGAGGAACCGGGGCATGACCTCGGTCGCCGTCGGCTGCCCGTAGACCATGCCCGTCGAGATGCCCGTCAGCCGCGTGATCCGCGCCGGCACGTGGCGCCCCGGGTCGACGAGCTCCTGGAACGTGTCGACCACCTCCCCGCCCACGAGCCGCGCCGCGCCGACCTCGATGATCCGGTCGTCGCCCGCCCGGGACCCGGTGGTCTCGGTGTCGACGATGACGAAGGGCGTGCGGTCGAGGGTCATGGCGCGTGGAAGGTCGCACAAGGTGCGGGCCGCCCCGTGACGCCGGCGCGTCACACGGGGCGGGGCGGCTCCGGGCGAAGCCGCGCCGGGCGGGGTGGCGGCTCCGGCTCCTCCGCCGACGCCCTGCCCCCGCCCCGCCCTTACGCTCGCCCGGCCGGCGCGCCTAGAGCAACGTGCAGGTAGGCAGGGTACTCGGTACGAGGTACGCGAGCGCCGAGACCAGATCGGGCCGTACCTCGTACCTGGTACCCCGTACCCACCCGAGGGGCGCTCTAGGCGCCCGCCCCGCCCTCGGCAGCGAGCGGGGCGGGGCGGGGCGGCCCGTCGGGGGGCGGGGCGCGGAACAGGTCGGCCGAGTGGGCAAACTGGTCCGCCGAGCCCACCATGACGAGGCGGTCGCCGGGCTCGACGCGGAACTCGCCGGCCGGGCTCCCGACCGTCTCGCGGCCGCGGCGGACGGCCATGACGGTCAGCCCGTGGTCCTGGCGCAGCCGGAGCTCGGCCAGCGTCCGCCCCGCCGCCGGGGCGCCGTCGCGGACGGCGACCGCGCGCGTGTGGAGGCCCTCCTCGTCGAGCCCCTGGAGCACCATGAGGTGCGCCTCCTGGATGGAGCCGCGGAGCACGCCGTAGTCGTCCTGGCGCACGAGGGCAGCTTGGCGCTCGATCTCGTCGCGGGGCACGAGGTAGGCGCCCAGGACGTGCGTGAACAGGCGGACCGTCGTCTCCATCTCCTCGGGGACCACCACGTCGGCGCCGGCCCGCGTGAGCGGCTCGACGTCGGCCACGAACCGGGTCCGCGCGAGGATCTGGAGCGTCGGGTTGAGGTGACGGGCGACGGCCGTGATCCGGCGCGTGGCGTCGCCGTCGTTGATGGCGACGACGAGGAGCTTGGCCCGCTCGACGCCCAGCCCGCGGAGGATGGGCTCGCGCGAGGCGTCGCCGTAGACGGTCACCGCGCCGTCGGCGTGGGCCTCGCGGAGGCTCCGCGGGTTGAGGTCGCTCACGGCGTACGGGATGCCACTCTCGCCCAGCACGCGGGCCAGCCGCCGCCCCGCCAGCCCGTACCCCACGACGACCGTGTGGTCCTGGAGGTCGACACCGTGCCCGTGGCCCGCCCCGCCCCCGCCGTTCGGGCCGCCCGCCCCGCCCACGCCGGCGGCCGTCTCGACGCGGCGGCCGAGGGCCGACAGCCGCGGCCCGAGCGCGACGAGCCCCGGCGTGGCCAGCATGAGCACGACGGTGACGGCGATGAGGATCTGGTCGCCCGAGGCGACGCCGCCCGGGAGCAGCCCGACATCCGCGCCGGCGAGCGCGAGCACGAACGAGAACTCGCCGATCTGGGCCAGCGCGAGCCCGACGGCGAGGGCCACGCCTAGCGGCGAGCCCAGGAGCCGCGCGCTGAACGCCGCGACCGCCGCCTTCGCCACCAGGACGACCGCCGCGACGGCCGCCACGAGCCCCAGGTTCGCCCACAGGAACGCCGGGTCCAGGAGCATCCCGACCGACAGGAAGAAGGCCGCCGTGAACAGGGTCTGGAGCGGGAGGATCTCGCTCAGCGCGTGCTCGGCGTAGTCGCTCTCGCTCACCAAGAGCCCGGCCAAAAACGCTCCGATCGCCAGGCTCACGCCCGCCAGCGACACCGCCCACGCCGTCCCCAGGCAGACCGCCGCGACGGCTAGCAGGAACAGCTCGGTCCGCCGCGTCTCGGCCACGCGCTCCAGGAGCGCCGGCACCACGCGCCGCGCGCCGACGAGGACGGCCGCGATCACGAGGGCCGCCTTCCCCAAGGCCCACGCCACGTCGAGCGCCGACCCGCCCTCGCCCGCGAGCGCCGGGATCAGGAGGACCATCACGACGATGACGAGGTCCTGGAACAGGATCATCGCCAGCACCACGCGGCCGACCGGCGTGTCCGTCTCGGCCCGCTCGCCGAGCACCTTCAGCACGATCGCCGTCGACGAGAGCGAGACGAGAAAACCCGTGAACACGGCCGGCCCGACGCCCACGTCCAGCAGCAGCAGTCCGCCCGTGACCGCCCCGATCGTGAGCGCCACCTGGAGCCCGCCGCCGAGGAAGATGGGCCGCGCGAGCCGGGCCATCTGGGCCAGCGAGAATTCGACGCCGATCGAGAACAGGAGGATGATGACGCCGACCTCGGCCAGCTGCGCCACGAGCTCCACGTCGCGGACGAGCCCCAGCGCCTCCGGCCCGATCACGACGCCGGCCAGCAGGAACCCCGCGATCGGGACCAGCCGGACCCGGTAGCACAGGTAGGCCACGACGACGCCGGCCGCGAACAGGGCGGCCAGCTCGCCGACGAACGGGAGCGGACCGGCGGCGAGGGGCGGGGCGGGCATGGGCACGGCGGCCGGTTCTGGGGGCGAGCCCTAGGGGCGGGGCGTCCCGGAGGCTAGCGCCGTCTGCCCCGCCCCGTGCGCGCGCACCGCAAAGAAACCGCCCCGCCCTCGGGCGAGAGCGGGGCGGAGAGCGGGCCGGGCGGGGCGGGGCGGCTACGGCGTGCTCGTCGCCTGCTGCTTGCGGAGCCGGTCGAACCGGACCTGCTGGTCGGTCCCCGGGCGCACGCTGTACGGGTCCTCGGGGAGCTCGACGCGGACGAGCTCGGGGCGGCCGTCGACGTCGCGGAAGCGCTCGGGCGTCCCGTTCGGGGCCTCACCGAGGACGAGGACCGTCGTGCCCTGCTCGATCACGCGGCCGCCGCGGCTGCCCATCGCGTCCTCGGCCTCGCCGGTCGTCGTCGTCCAGCCGTCGGCCCAGTCGTAGATCCACTTGGCGTCGGCCGTCATGAGGCGGACGCACCCGTGGCTGGCCGCGCCCGACGTGGGCAGCGCGTAGTACTGGTGGATGTGGATGCCGCGGCGGTCGTGGAAGTTGAACACCCACCGCATGTCCCACGACTCGCCCGGCGGCGAGAGCGTCGAGACGCGGTGGAGCTCCTTCCAGTTGAAGTTGAACCGGCCCGACGGCGTCTCCGTCCCCTCGGCCCCGGTCGAGACGAGCCCCCAGCGGGCGAGCCGGCCGTTCTCGTAGCCGGCCCACGCCTGCGTCGTCTTGTCGATGACGAACAGCTTGTCGAAGTCGCGGGCGCCCTCGTAGACGCGCGGGAACGGGCTGTAGGCGCGGGGGTCGAGGTCGAAGTGGTCCGGGATGACGATCGTGTCGCCGGTGTCGAGCGTCTCGAGGAAGACCCCGTTGAGGAACGTGGTCATGCCCAGCTTTTCCCGCCCCGCCCGGGCGTCGCCGTCGCCGACCATCTCGTAGAGGCCGTGGCGAGCGAGGATCGAGTTCCCGATCGAGTCGCTGAGCGTGTAGTACCGGAACGTGACCTCGGGGATGTCTTCGAGGTCGCTCCGGTGGGCGTAGAGGAGCTCGGCCAGCCGGTCCTGGTTGAACAGCTGGCGCTCGGACTGGGCCGACGCCGGGCCGGTCACGAGGGCGAGGGCTAGGAGGGCGAGGAGACGAAAACGCATGCGAACCGGGGGAAGGGCGGGCTCAGGGGGCGAGCCCACAGGGGCGGACCGGAAGAACGCTCCAGAACCGCGCCTATTTCCACCGCCCCGCCCACCAGAGCGCCGTTGGGAGCGGGGCGGCCCCATTCCTCATGAACATATCAGGTTTGGGCTGCGGGCAGCGTGCCCCACCCACGGCGCGGACGGGGCGGGGTGTCCGCATTGTGGTACGGCGCGTCTCCCCCCGAGGTGGATGCGGCGGCGCGGCGCCTTTGTCCGGCCGCCCCGCCCGCGTCGTTCACCACCCCGCCCGTGCCTGGGCGGGGCGGAACAAATCGGGCGCCACCCCGCCCGCGCGCTCCCAGTCCCCAGTCCTCACCCCGTCGCGACCCACCACAGGTAGCCCACGTAGGCCAGGAGCAGGACGGCCCCCTCCCACCGCTGCGTCTTGCCGCCCGTGAGCAGGAACGTCAGCGTGAGCAGCCCGAACCCGAGCATCACCACGAGCACGTCGACGCCCACGCCGACCGCCGCCATGGGCGCGGCGAGCGCGGCCGGGCCGAGCACGCTCAGCACGTTGTAGATGTTGGACCCGACGGCGTTGCCGAGCGCGATCTCGCCCTCGCCGCGGAGCGCGGCCACGACCGTCGTCGCCAGCTCCGGCAGGCTCGTCCCCAGCGCCACGATCGTGAGCCCGACCACGGCCTCGCTCACGCCCAGCGTCGTGGCGAGCTCGACGGCCCCGTCGAGGAGCAGGTCCGAGCCCCACACGAGCAGGGCGATGCCGCCGACGACGAACAGGACGTGCCGCTTAAAGCCGGCCTGCGTGTCGGCGAGCGCGGACTCGATCTCGGGCGGGAGCGCCTCGCGCTCGGCGCGGACCGAGCGGCGCGAGGCGGCAATCTTCAGGACCGTGTAAACGACGGCCCCGACCAGGAGCAGCCCGCCCTCCCACTGCTCCAGCGTCCCGTCGAGGAGGAAGGCCGAGAGCACGACCATCCCCCCCAGCATGACCGGCATGTCCTGCCGCGTCAGCCCGCGGTCGACGCGCATGGGGCTGAGCGCGGCCGAGAGCCCGACGATGAGGCCGAGGTTGGCCACGTTCGACCCGACCACGTTCCCGATCGCCACCCCGCCCCGCCCCGCCAGCGCGGCCTGCACGCTGACCACGAGCTCGGGGCTCGACGTGCCCACCGCGACGACCGTCAGCCCGACCACGAGCGGGGTGATCCCGAGCCGGAGCGCGAGCGCCGACGCCCCGCGCACGAGGCCCTCGGCGCCGGCCAGCAGCAGCACGACGCCGCCGGCCATCGAGAGCAGGCTTTGGGTGAGGGTCACGGGGGGAGCGGGGGACGCGCCGAAAAGGTACGGGCGGGGCGGCCCGTCTGGGACCCGCCGCGCCCGCCCGGCCGGCGGGCGCGGGGCGGGGTCCGAGAGCGCCTGCCGGGAGCGGGCGCATAGTTTCCCGGTGCGGGGACGCCCTCCGCCGCCGGCTGGTGACGGGTCCGGCCGCCCGCGGAACGCGCGCATAGCCCCCCTCCTGCGAATGCAGACGTTCGAGTACGCCCTCGCCTTCGCCGTCGTCTGCCTCGCGTCCTACCTCATCGGAGAGGGGTTCAAGCGGATCCGACTCCCGACGATCACGGGGTACCTCTTCGCCGGCGCGCTCGTTGGGTCGTTCGGGCTCGAGTTCCTGCCGTCGGCGGCGGCCGAGAGCCTCCGGTTCGTCGACGAGCTGTCGCTAGCGGTGATCGCGTTCGTGGCCGGCAGCGAGCTCTACCTCAAGGAGATCCGCCCGCGGCTGCGGCAGATCCTGTCCAGCGCCGGCGGCATCCTCGTCGCCACGTTCGCGCTCGTCAGCGTGGCCGTGTACGTCCTCACGGCGTTCCTGCCGTTTACGGCGGGGTGGCGGGGCCTAGCCTGCTAGGCGGTCGAGCGCGGCGGCGAACCGCTCGGCCGAGCCGGGGGCGTGCGGGAAGTAGAGCGACGGCTCGATCAGCTCCAGCTCGATCACCGCCAGCGCCCCGTCGGCCAGGCGGCCCGCGTCGACGCGGGCGTAGAGCAGCGGCTCGAGCCAGGGCACGGCGGCGAGCGCGGCGCGGGTGAGCGCGAGCAGGTCGTCGCCCGGCGAGACGGCCCGGATGCGGCCCCCGTGCTCCTCCTGAACTCGGAAGTCGCCCGCGGCCGGCGTCTTCAGGACCGCGTGGCTGACGTCGCCGCCGAACACGAACGCGGACGTCTCCCCCTCCTCCACCACCGAGCGCACGAACGGCTGGACCATGCACGGCCGGTCGGCCAGCGCGGACAGCGCCTCCGCCCAGGCGCGGGGCTCGGCCGCCAGCCGGAACGTGCCGTCGGCGTTGGCGCTCACCTGGGGCTCGACGACGACCTCGCCCCACCGGCGGACGGCGTCGGCCAGCGCGTCCCCGGTGAGCCCGTCGAGCCAGACCGTCGGGACGGCGGGGACGCCGGCGGCCTCCAGGTCGCGGAGGTAGGTTTTCTCGACGTTCCAGCGCATCACCGGCAGCGGGTTCTCCAGCCGCGTCTGGCGGCCGATGTCGGCGAGCACCTCGAAAAACTCGGCCGGCGCGTCCTGGTAGTCCCACCGCGACCGCACCACGACCACCCCGTAGAGGCTCCAGTCGGTGGGGCGGCGCCACGGCACCTCGTCGACCGTCCACCCGCGGGCCGCGAGCGGGGCGACGGCGTCGCGGTCGTAGACCGCGAAGTGGCTGGTGTGGTCCGTCGTCAGGAAGGCGCAGGTGGGCATTCGCTCGGGCGGTCTCGGGCCGCCGCGGCGGGGCTCGGCGCTGAGGGCGGGGCGGCCGTGGTGTCGGCCCTGGCCCGCGGTCTCTCCAGAGGAAGCTCGCGCCAGCCGGTGGTCCTGTGGACCCGCCCGCGCCGAACGCCGGACCCCGCCGCCCCGCCCGCGCAACGAGAAAGACCGCCCCGCCCCCAGGCACGGGCGGGGCGGCGGGCGCTCCGGGGGCGGGCTAGGCGCCCACCGCCTCCAGCGGGCGCTCCTCCTCGACCGTCGGCGGAGCGGCGGCGGCCCGCGAGAGGACCACGGCGCCGAGGGCGCCCGAGATCACCGAGGCCGCCAGGATGCCCGTCTTCGCGCTGTCCAGGAGCGGACCCGGCCCGAAGGCTAGGTTGGCGATGAAGATGGACATCGTGAACCCGATGCCGGTCAGGAAGCTGACCCCCAGCACGTGGCGCCACGTCACGCCCGTCGGCAGCGCCGCCAGCCCGGTCTTGACGGCCACGAACGCCATGCCCATGACGCCGATCGGCTTGCCGACCACGAGCCCGAGCATGACGCCCAGCGCCACGGTGTCGGTGACGAGGGCAGCGGCGTCGGCGCCGAGGGCCACGCCGGCGTTGGCGAGCGCGAAGACGGGCATGATGAAGAACGCCACGAACCCGTGGAGCCCGTGCTCCAGCCGCGCCAGCGGCGTCTCGACCTTCTGACACGCCACCTCGATGCTATGGACCGCCGCCGCCTGCTCGGGCGTCGGGTCCGTCGGTGAGCCCGCGATCCCCTCGCGGAACCGGGCCAGCAGGCCGGTCACGCGGTCGGCGAACTCGACCTCGTGGATCTTGCGGTTGGCCGGGATGGTCAGGGCCACGAGGACGCCCGCGATCGTCGCGTGGACGCCGGACTTCAGCATGAACACCCACGCCGCCACGCCGACGATCGCGTAGACCGCCGTCCGCTGGACGCCGAGCCGGTTCACGACCGCCAGCAGGCCGACGAGCGCCAGCGACCACAGCAGCGCCGAGACGTTGATCTGGGCCGTGTAGAACACGGCGATCACGATGACTGCGCCGAGGTCGTCGACGATGGCGACGGCCGTCAGGAACACCTTGAGCGCGAGCGGGGCTCGGCTCCCGAGCAGGGCCAGCACGCCGAGCGCGAACGCGATGTCGGTCGCCATCGGGATGCCCCACCCGTCGAGCCGGTCCGTGCCCAGGTTGGCGACCGTGTAGAGGACGGCCGGGACGACCATGCCGCCGAGCGCCGCGGCGATCGCGAGGGCCGCCTTCCTAGGCTCCGACAGCTCGCCGGCCAGGACCTCCCGCTTGATTTCGAGGCCGACGACGAAGAAGAAGATGGCCATCAGGCCGTCGTTGATCCAGAGCAGCAGCGGCTTCGAGATCTCGAACGCCCCGGCGCCCACAGTCACGTAGGTGCCCCACAGGTCGGCGTAGACCCCGGCGAACGGACTGTTGGCCCAGACCAGCGCCGCCGCCGCCGCCACGAGGAGCAGGACGCCGCCGGCGGCCTCGGTCTTGAAGAAGGTCTGGAACGGACGGAGGAGGGTCTGCATGACGGGGGGAGCGGCCACCGCACCGGAGTGCGACGGCAGAGGACTCGGGGGAGGCCGCCGGGACTCCGGCGGCGTGCGACAGGGCGGGGCGGGCGCGCCCCTACCGTTCTGAGACGGTCAGCAGGCCCAGCCACCGACGGCGCCCACAAACCGCACGGCCGCGCGTTCGCGCTGTGGAGATCGGGGTCTGGGTCGAGGGCATGAGGCGTCGAAGGAGCGCAGCGCTCTGAGCCACTTGCTACCCGTGAAGATCCGGTCTGTTGCTCTGTGAAGCCGGTTTCATCGGGCAGCCGAGCGTTAGTCGCCCCGCCCGTAGAAGGCGGGGGCGGGGCGGCGGGGTCGGTCACGGCGCGGGAACCGGCCGCCCCTCCCCCTACTCGCGCCAGCGGAGCCGGACGCGGACCGGCCGGTGGTCCGAGAACCCGACCGGGAACGTCTCGGCCTGTGTCACCACGAACGCCGGGTCCGCGAGCACGAAGTCGATGCGGACGAGCGGGCGGTCGGCCCGGTAGGTCCGGCCCCACACTAGGCCGCCGCCCTCCCGGAAGGCGTCGAGCCGCGACGGCCCCACGACGCCGCCCCCGAGCCCGGCGCGGCGGAGGCGCCAGTAGCTCCAGTTGTCGGCCGTCGAGTTAAAGTCGCCCACGACCACGACCGGGAGCGTCTCGGCCTCGATTCGCTCGGCGAGGTCGGTCACGTCGGCGCGGCGGCCGGCGTAGACCGCCCGGTACTGGCGGAGGTACGGGACCCAGGACCGCGGGGCGTCCCACCGCACCGCGTCGTCCTCCCACGGCTTGTCCTCGCCGAACGACCGCAGGTGGACGTTGTAGAGCACGGCCTCGCGGCCCTGCCACCGGAGCCGCGTGCGGAGGGCCACCGAGACGGCCGCGTCGCCGGGCGGCCCCACGTGGACAGGCTCCTGATCGAGGACCTCCACCCCGCCCCCGCGCCGGACGAACAGCGGGACGCTCGTGCCCACGCGCTTCCGCCCGGGGTACTGCACGAGCGAGCCGGGCACGGCGAGGTCGTAGGGGAGCCGGTCGAGGAGCGCCGAGACCTGGGCGGGGAGGACCGCCGCGTCGCCGGCGAACCGCTCGGGGAACACCCACGAGTCCTGGAGCGCGAGCACGTCGGGCCGAATGCGGCCGACGAAGGCGGCCATCGAGTCGCCCAGGACGTCGGCGCTCGGGCCGGTCTGCGGCACGTTGAACGAGGTCACCACGAGGTCGTCCGGGCTGGGCTCTGGGCCGGCGAACCGGCCGCTCGGGAGCGCCCGCGCCGCGACCGACCCGATCAGGACGAGGTGGACGAGCGCCCACCCCCACCGCCGCGCCGCCAGCGGCACGACCGTCAGCGCGACGAGCGCGAGCGTGGCATACGGGAGTACGACGGCCGCCAGCTGCGCCCACCAGAACGGGCGGGGCGGGAGCACCGCGGCGCCCAACCCGACGGCCACGGCGAGCGCCACGGGCGCGTCGACGACCGCGAAGAGCGCCCACGCAGTTCGGGCCAGCGGACCCCGCCGGCGGGGCGGGGCGGCGACCTCAGCCACGGCTGGCCCGGTCCAGGATCGTGCGCTCCTCGTCGGTCAGGCTGTCGTAGCCCTCGTCGAGGATCTTGTCGAGGATCTGGTCCACGCTCGGGGCCGGCGCCCGCCCGCCCGAGCTCGAGCGCCGGCCGCCCGAGGGGACGGGCGTCGGCCGCGCGAACGGGCTCCGCTTGGGGGCCTTCGCCGCCTTTGGGCGCCGGCGGCGGTCGAAGAGCGGGCGCGCCCACGCCGTCAGGTCGACGTCCCGCCCCGCCATGCGCGCGATGAGCACGCCCGTCAGCGCGGCGCCGAGGATGGCCATCCGCTCCGGCGAGAACGCGAGGCTGAGGACCACGAACCCGACGGCCACCCACTTCATCGGGACCACGCCGAGCAAGAACAGCCCGATCCCGCGGTCCGGGTGGAACGTGGCGTAGGCGCAGAGCACGGCTGTGACCGGGATCCAGAGCCCGTAGTAGACGCCGAACGGCGACACGACCGCCCCGCCCCCCGAGGCCGCGCCCACGGCGACGGCCACCGCCGCCCCGCCCAAGGCGCCCAGCACGTACGTCCCGAACAGCCGGTGCGGCCCGTAGCTCTCCTCGTAGTCCCGCCCCATCCAGCTGAGCCAGAGGAACCCGAACACGAACGAGATCAGCCCCAGGAAGCCCGGGTACAGGTTCGCGAACGCGAACGTGAGCGGCGTCCACGGCGTCCGCAGGAGGCCCTCTGGCGTGGCCGGGAGCGCGAGCACGGCCAGCAGCCCGCCCGCGCCGAAGATGCTCAGCACGACGAACAGCACGTAGGTCGCGATGTTGACCGTCAGCAGCAGCCGGAGCGCCGGCGGCAGGCCGGCGCGCCAGAGCTGGAACCGGAAGAGCGGGGAGGACGGGTCGGCCATGCCCTGGAGCAGGTGCGGGTGAGGGGCGCCGGGTGCGCGCCCACGGAGTTACGACGGAGGCGGAAAGATGGTACCTCGAACGGAGGCCGCCCCGTCCCTCAGGCGAGGCGCCGCGACGGCTTTACCGGGAGCCGCCCGCGCCAGTAAAGGATGAGGAGCGCCCCAGTGAGCATCCCGCCGAGGTGCGCAAAGTGGGCCACGCCCGCCTGCACGCCCGCGGACCCGGCGAACAGGCTGAACGCGGCGTACCCGAGCACGAACCACTTGGCCGGAATCGGAACGGGCAGGAACAACAGGAAGATCTTCTCCTCAGGGTACAACACGCCGAACGCCGCGAGCACGCCCAGCACCCCGCCCGACGCCCCGAGCGTGGGGACAGGGATGCCCCCGACGCCCGCCCAGAACGGCCACGACGCGACGACAAGCTGGAGCACGCTGGCCCCGAGCACGCACACGAGGTAGAACCAGAAAAACCGCGTCGACCCCAGCGTCCGCTCGACCACGGCCCCAAACATCCACAGCCCGAACAGGTTGAAGAAGATGTGGCCGAAGCCCCCGTGCATAAACGCGCTCGTCACGAGCTGCCACGGCTGGAACGTCCCGAACTGGACCACGCCGTCGCGGAACTGGACGGCCTCCGGCCCGCCCAGCGGCCACAGCATGAACAGCCGGTCGAACGTGTCGTAGATGGTTGCCGACCGGGCGTCCAACACCATCTGGGCCAGGAACACCAGCCCATTGATGATGAGCAGGTTCTTGACGACCGGCGGGAACAGGCCGAACGACGAGGGGGAGCGGTAGGCGTTCTGCACAGGGAGGAGTCGGGGGCGGGGCGGACCCAGACCGGAGGGGCGGGCGGGGCGGCATCGGGGACGGACGCGCGCGGGTCCTGCCCCGGGTCGCGGGGGCGTCTCGACCGCCCCGCCCGGGGTCGGCGCGCGGGGCGGGGCGGCAGAACGGGTCGCCGGGGCCGAAGTTGCACGGCCGCCCCGGCGGGTGCCACCCCGGCCGACCGCTCCGCCCGGGACACGCCGCAGTGCCCCCGTGGCGCCGCGCCGCGTCGAAGAATGGCGGGAGCGCAGACCACCCCGCCCCGCCCCCCGTTTGGCCGGCTCGCCCCCCAGACGCTTGCTCCTCCTCCTCTCCGACCTCCACCTCGGCCGCGGCACGCGCGACCAGACGCGCGCCGCCGAGCGCGACGCGGTCGCCCTGCTCCGGGCGCACGAGGGCGCGCTCGTCCCCGACGCCGGGGCCGCGGGCGGGGCGGCGCTCGTGCTCCTGGGCGACGTCTACGACCAGTTTATCGAGTACCGGCACCTCGTCCCCAAGGGCGCCGCCCGCCTCGTCGGGCTCCTCGCCGAGTGGGCCGACCGCGGGGCCGAGGTCGTCTACGTGGTCGGCAACCGGGACCCGTGGCACGTCGACTTTTTCGAGGGCGAGGTGGGCGCCCGCGTCGTCGACGCCTGGGAGACGCGGAGGGCGGGGCGGTCCCTGTATATTGCGCATGGAGACGGCCACGGCGCCCCCCGCGGCCCTTCTAGCCAGCTCACGCACCGCCTCCAGCCGCTCCTCCGCTCCCCCCGTATGGCGCGTTTCTACCGCATGGGCCTGCCCGGCGACGCCGGCTACGGCCTCGCGCGCTGGGTCGCCCAGCGGTTCGGGACCGACGGCACGCCGGACCCCGCCGTCGCCCGCCGCCTCTCGGCCGCCGCCCACGACCGGCTCCAGACGACGGGCGCCGACGTCGTCGCCTTTGGCCACTCGCACACGGCCGCCCTCGAAGCCGCCCCGCCCCGCCCGGACGCCGGCGGGCGGGGCGGCGTCTACCTCAACCCGGGCTACTGGTTCGGCGCCCGGACGTTCGCCACGCTCGACGCCGACGGCCCCGCCCTCTCCCGCTGGGCCGACGGCGCCGCCGTCCCCCTCGCCCGCCCCGCCCCGCTCGACGCGGCGCGCGCCCTCTAACGGCCCCGGCCCGACATGGACGACCCGACGTACACCGACGACGACCTCCAGGAGTTTTTCTCCTCGCCCGCCGCGCGCCGCGCCGGCCAGGACGCCCGACGCCCGGAGGGCGGGGCGGCCGCGGACGACGACGCCTGGCGGAGCGCTCCGCTGACGGGCGAGGACGCCGACCTCGGCACCTTTTTCGGCTCCCCCGACGCCCCGCGCGCCCGCCGCGGCGGGGCCTCGGGCGACGGCGCCGCGACGGCGCCGCCTCCCGGCCCGGCCGCCCCACCCCGCCCCACCGGCCCGGCCGCCGACCGCCGCCGCCGGACGACGCGGGCGCTGGCCGTCGTGTGCGGGCTCGTCGTGCTCGGCGCGCTGGGCGCCGTCGCCGTCGTCGCGTGGCTCTCGCAGGACCTCCCGTCGCTCGAGCAGATCGAGAACCCTCAGAACCTGCTCGCCACACAGGTCCTCACAGCCGACGGCCAGGAGCTGGCCAGGTACTACGACGGCGAGAACCGGACGTGGGTCTCGCTCGACCAGATGAGCCCCTACGTCCCGGCCGCCCTCATCGCGACGGAGGACCGCCGGTTCTACGACCACTGGGGCATGGACCTCTACGGGTTCGGCGCCGTCGTCGTCGACGCGCTCCGCGGCAACGGGCTCCGCGGCGCCTCGACGATCACCATGCAGCTGGCGCGGAACCTCTACCGCGACCAGGTCGAGTTCACGATCGGCGACCGCTCGGTCGTCCGCAAGGCGAAGGAGATCCTGACGGCCGTCCGCATCGAGCGGACCTACACCAAGGACGAGATCCTCGAGGCCTACCTCAACACGGTCCCGTTCCTGTACAACGCCTACGGCATCGAGGCGGCCGCCGAGACGTTCTTCTCGAAGCCGGCCGCCGCCCTCTCGCCCGCCGAGTCGGCCACGCTGGTCGGGATGCTGGCCGCCAACTCGTTCTACGACCCCGTCCGCAACCCCGAGAACAGCACGCGGCGGCGGAACGTGGTCCTGCTCAACATGCGGAACCAGGACGTCCTCGACCAGGCCGCCTACGGCGACGCACGCGCTGACCCGGTCGACGTGGCCGCCACGTTCAACCCGTACAGCCACGAGGACAACGTGGCCCCGCACTTTGCCGAGGTCCTCCGCCTGTGGTTCCGCGAGTGGGCCGTCGAGAACGGGCGCGACCCGTACCGCGACGGGCTCGTCATCCGCACGACCATCGACTCGGAGATGCAGGCGCTGGCGACGGCGGCGGTCCAGGAGCAGATGGACGGGCTCCAGGAGGTCGTCGGGCGGGGCTGGGGCTCGGCCTCGGACCCGTTCGGGCGCTGGTGGGGCCGCAACCGCCAGATCGTCGACGAGTACGTCCGCGGGACCGACCACTTCGCGCGGCTCCGGGCCGAGGGGCTCGACCCCGACGACGCCGTCGCCGAGCTCCGCCGCGACGGCGAGTTCATGGACTCGCTGAAGACGGCGCGGACCCAGCTCGAGGCCGGCCTCATCGCGATGGACCCGACGAGCGGCCGCGTCAAGGCGTGGGTGGGCGGCCGCGACTTTATCGCCAACAAGTTCGACCACGGCGGCCAAGCCCGGCGCCAGCCCGGCTCCACGTTCAAGCTCTTCGCCTACACGACGGCCTTCGACAACGGGTACTCGCCGCAGTCGCCGGTCCTCGACGGCCGGTTCGCCTGGGGCGACTGGCAGCCCCAGAACTCGGGCGGCAGCTACCGCGGGTGGACCACGCTCGCCGAGGGGCTCCAGCAGTCGCGGAACGTCGTGGCCGCCCGGGTCACGCAGCACTTCGGGCAGGCTGAGCTCGCGCGGACGGCGTACCAGATGGGGATCCGCACGCCGCTCGAGCTCCCGCCCCCGCTCATCGACTGCACGCACAACCGGACGCTCCGCCAGTTCGACGTGTCCTGCGAGGCCGGCCAGACGTTCGTGTCCGTCCCCCGCGAGCGGTGGGAACGGGAGTGCGAGCCGTTCGAGGCCCGGGCCAACGACTGCTACGCCCGCTCGATCGCGCTCGGGACCGCCGACGTGAGCCTGCTGGAGATGGTCACGGCCTACGCCACGATCGCCAACTACGGCGTCTACCACGGCCCGACGGTCGAGGAGGACCGCCCGGCCGACACGGCGGTCCCGCCCCACATCGTGCTCGCCGTCGACCGGATCGAGGACCGCTACGGGAACGTGATCGAGGACTTTACGCCGGTCGCCCGCGAGGTCCTCAACCCGTCGACGGCCTACACCGTCTACGACGCCATGCGCGCGGTCGTGACCGGCGGGACGGCGCGCGGCCTGACGTCGCGGTTCCCCGACATCCGCGGGCTCGACCTAGCCGGCAAGACCGGGACCACGCAGGAGAACGCCGACGGCTGGTTTATCGCCATGACGCCGCAGCTCGTCGTCGGGAGTTGGACCGGGTTCGACGACCGCCGGATCACCTACCCCAACACGGCCATCGGCCAGGGCGGGCGGACCGGGCTCCTCAACGTGGGCGCGTTCCTCGAACGGCTCCAGACCGAGGGAGACTCGACGGTCCGCCTGGACCCCGACATCGAGTTCGAGGAGCCGGCCGACTACCAGCCGCCGACGCGCCGCGGCCGGATCGGGACGTCGGGCTACCTCCCCGGCGGCTCGTCGCGGAGCCGCTCGCGGAGCCGCTCGTCGTCGGGCGGGGGCTCCCGGAACCAGACGGCGCCCTCGCCGGCCCGCGAGATCCTCGACCGGATGCAGGACCGCCCCGCCCCCGCCGAGCGCCCCGAGACCGGCGGCCGGATCGGGTGGTAGCGGGAGGGATGGGAGAGGGATAGGGGATGGAGGGATGGGCAACCAGGCGTCCGCCTCGGCCCGCAGGGGCGGGGCGGCGGGACCCACCCCGCCCGCCCATCCCTCTCCCATCTCGTATCCCTCCATCCCTCCCCATGAAAATCCTCCACTGCGCCGACATCCACCTGGGGTACGAGACGCACGGGCGGCTGGACCCGGCGACGGGCCTGAGCACGCGGCTCCTCGACTTCCGGCGCTCGTTCGACTTCATGGTCGAGCGGGCCGTGGCCGAGGAGGTCGACCTGTTCCTGTTCGCGGGCGACGCCTACCGCACGGCCGACCCCACGCCGACGCAGCAGAAGCAGTTTGCCGAGGCGCTCCGTCCGGTCGTCGACGCTGGCATCCCGGTCGTCATGGTGGTCGGCAACCACGACCACCCGGTCAGCTTCGGGAAGGCGTCGTCGGTCGACATCTTCGGCGTGCTCGGGGGCGACGTCGAGGTGTTCGCCGTGCCCACGTTCCGGGCCGAGGGGCACCCGGGCGGGGCGGTGCAGACGAAGGCCGGCCCGCTCCAGCTCGTCGCGCTCCCGTGGCCCATCCGCTCGAAGATCCTCTCGCGCGACGAGCACCGCGGCAAGACGCCGCTCGAGATCCGCGACCTCGTCGAGGGGCTCTACGCCGACTTTGTGGCGACGTGCGCGGCCGAGGCCGACCCGGCCGTCCCGCTCGTCGTCTGCGCCCACCTGACGGTCAAGGGCGCCGACCCGTCGGGGAGCGAGCGGGCCAGCCTGATCGCCCACGAGCCCATCCTGACGGCGGCCCAGCTGGCGCGGCCGAACGTGGACTACGTCGCGCTCGGGCACATCCACCGCTTTCAGGACCGGAACCGCGAGGCGTTCGAGCGGGGCGAGGGGCCGCCCGTCGTCTACTCGTCGTCCATCGAGCGCGTCTCGTTCAAGGAGGCCGACGACGAAAAAGGGTTCGTGCTCGTCGACATCGACGCGGGCGGGGTGGCGGGCCAGCGGACGGCGTACGAGTTCGTGCCCACGCCGGCCCGCCGGTTCGTCTCGGTCGACGCCGACGTCCGCGGCGCCGACGACCCGACGGCCGCGCTGCTGGCCCAGGTCGGCCGCCACGACATCGCCGGCGCCGTCGTCCGCGTCCGCTACCAGGTCGACGAGGACCAGGCGGGGGCGGTCGACGCCGGCGCCCTCCGCGCGGCGCTCGCCGACGCCGACGTCGTGGCCGCCATCGAGCGCGACGTGGACCCCGCCGAGCGCCGCCAGCGCACGGTCGTCCGCCGCGACACGTCGCTGAAGGACGCCGTCGAGCGCTACGTCGACCAGCACGAGGCGCTGGGCACGATCAAAGACGACCTCGTGGCCGCGGCCCTGGAGATCGAGCGCGAGGTGGACGAGGCGGCGTAGAGCGGAGAGAGCGGAGAGAGCGGAGAGAGCGGAGAGAGCGGAGAGAGCGGAGAGAGCAAGGTGCCCGCCCCACCCCGCTCACGCAACA
>NZ_JAVRHT010000003.1:0-142575 GCF_031846415.1 Rubrivirga litoralis
GCCAACTCTGAGCCTCCACCCAACGGGGGGAGGTTGGGAGGGGGGACTAGGGCGGCCACCCCGCCCGAGACGCCCGCTCGGCGTCCGTCCCCCACCCCGCCCTTCGGGTCCGGTCCTTCCTCGGCGGGGGAGGGAGACCCTCTACTACGCGCTCTGAAGGTTCGCTGTGCACCCGCCCCGCCCCAGCGCCCACTACAAAGTCCCCTCCCCCGCTGGGAGAGGGACAGGGCGGGGACACGGGCGGGGTGGCGAGCGCCTCGCGAACTCAGCGATCTCGTGTACCAAACAGGTTCTGGGGGCGGGGCGGTCCGTGCGCCACCCCGCCCGGGCGGGGCGGTCTGGCCCCGGCCGCTCAGAACGCGAGCTGGCCCTGCAGGATGACGAGGTGGGCGTCCGGGAGCACGGCGCCGTCGCGGTACTGGTAGGCCAGCGTGAGGCGGGCGCGGTGGTAGGGACCGCGGAGCGCGCCGCTCGGGCTGTAGCTGAGCCCGGCCGTGAGGTAGTCGTCGGCGTCGGCGTCCGTGTCGGCCCAGAACCTCTCGGCGCGGGCGAACGCCTCGCCGTGGTCGAGCACGCGGACGGCCCCGAGCGCCGAGAGGCCGACGGCGCTCTGGCCGCCCCGCCCGTCGTCGGCGTACCGGAGCGCGAGGGCGTCGAGCTTGAGGCGGACCGGCTGGTTGCCCGGCACGGCCCCCCAGTACAGGTGGGCGCCGCCCGTCGTGTAGCTCCGGCCGCCGGCGCCGCGGTCCGTCCGCTCCGGGCCGGCCGCGTTGAGCCCGGCGAACGCGCCGACCTCGACGCCGCCGCCGACCTGGTGCGACGCCGCGGCCGACACGGCGAGCCCTGACGTCTCGGGGCCGCCCGCGACGTCGGGGTTCGAGATCCCCTCGCGGACGTTGCCCGCCGCCGGGTTGAGCGTGCCGGCCCCGTTGTGGACCGTGAGCGTCGCGAGCGTCCGCCCGCGGGCGACCGTCACGTCGACGCCCAGGTCGCGGCCGTCGCCGCCGACCGTCCCGGCCAGCCACCGCTCGGCGACGACCGCCCGGTCGACGGCGTCGATGAGGAAGTACGGCGTGAGGATGCCGCCGCGCGGCTGGGCGACGGGGAAGTAGCCGGCCCGGGCCTGCACGCCTTCGGCGAGGGCCACGAACGCGAACAGGTCGACGCTCTGGACCCGCCCCGCCCCGCCGTCGACGTCGTACTCGACGCCGGCGAGGTCGCGGTACAGCACGCGGACCTGGAGGCGGGCGCGGCGGATGCCAGCCCCGTACCGGACCTCGTCGTCGCCCTCGGCGTCCTCGACGCCGACGCTGACGCGGGGCTGGATGCCGCCGGAGACGACGAGGTCGAAGTCGGGCGCGAGCGGCGCGCGCTGGGCGCTCGCGGGCGGGGCGGCGAGCAGAACGACGAGGGCGGCGGCGGCGGAAAAGCGCACGGGCTGGGATGCAGAGCGGCCCGGAGCACGAACGCGCGCTCCGGGCCGCAGGAGGAAGGGCGGGAGTGGGGGCGGGGCGGTTAGCGGCCGATGGTCTCGGACGTGAGCATCGAGTCTTCGAAAAACTCGACCTCGCCCGTCGCCACGTCGTGCATCGCGCCGATCACGATGAGGTCGCCCGCCTCGACGAGCTCGTGGAGGACCGGACTCCGCTGGACCACGTTCTGGACCTGAATATCGACGTTCTCACGGGCGACGGCGTGGACGAAGTCCTTGTTGGCCGCCGTCCGCGGCCCCTCGATGTCGTTCACCGAGTAGATGGCCGGGGCGATGTTGGCGAGCGTCGACGTCAGGTTCCCCAACTCGACGTTGTCGCAGGCGCCCTTGACGGCCCCGCAGTCGGTGTGGCCGAGGACGACGAGCAGCTTCGCGCCGGCCACGGCCGAGGCGAACTCGAGCGAGCCCAGCATGTCCGTGTTGACGAAGTTGCCGGCGATCCGGGCCGAGAAGATGTCGCCGACGCCCTTGTCGAAGACGATCTCGTGCGGGACGCGGCTGTCGATGCACCCGAGGATCGTGGCCATCGGGTACTGGCCGCCCGCCGTCTGGCGGACTTGGTCGAGGAAGTCGCGCGAGACCGCCTGCTCGTCGACGAATCGTTCGTTGCCGTCTTTGAGGCGCTGGAGCACCTCCATCGGCGTGAGCGCAGCCTGGCTCTCCGCCGTCAGGGCGACGGCCGGGTCGTAGTCGTAGGTCGCGACTTGGGCCTCGGTCGAGGCGCAGCCAAGGAGAAAGAGGGCGGAGGCGAGGGTAAGGAGTCGGGAAGTCATGGGTCTGGGAGGGCGGCGCCCGCGTACAGCGGACGCGTAGATCGAAGGCCGGGTAGCCCGGGGGAGCGAGTCGGTCACCCCGCGCGGGAGCGGGGTAGGGGAGAGGCCGGCACTCAGCGCCGGCCGGTCGACCTACTCCGGGGGCGGGACGGCGGGCGCGGCCATCCACACAGGCGCCGCACGGCGGGCACCGGGCGGGGCGGGGTGGGCAGCAGGACCCACCGCCACTGCTGGGGCGCCGTGGAATGCCTCCTCCTCCGCCCCGCTCTCGGCCGGGGTCTCGGAGGCGTGCGCGGTCCCGTGGACTTCGACCGCGGGTGGAGCGTCGGGCCACGCCGTCGCCGCCCCGCCCGCGAGGACCAAGGCGGCAAGAGCGAGCAAAGACGTCCACCATGACATGCGTGTGAAAGTCTGCCCGCTCTTGGCCCGTTCCCCCGGCGGTCCGCCTTCTTCCCTCCTTTGCATACGCTCGTGCCCGCCCCGCCCCGCTCCCTCGCCTCCGATGACCGCCTCCGTCACGAGGTGGCGGCCCTGCTCCAAGGCCGCCAGGCCCACGTCGACGCACGCGCCGCGCTTGGCGGCGTGCCTGCCGACCGCGTCGGCGACCGCGCGGGCGGCGAACACTCCTTGTGGGAGCTGCTCTGGCACCTCCGGTTTACCCAGGCCGACATCCTGGAGTTCGTTCGGTCCCCCGGCTACCGAACCAAGGACTGGCCCGCAGACTACTGGCCCGACCGCCCCGCCCCGCCCCACGGCTCGGAGTGGGAGGCGACTCGGCAGGCGTTCCTGGCCGACCTCGACGCGCTCGTCGCTCTCGCCGAAACGGGCGACCTGTTCGCCGAATTGGACCACGCGCCGGGCTACACGCTGCTCCGCGAGCTGCTCCTGGCCGCCGACCACGCCGCGTACCACCTGGGGCAGGTCGTCGCGCTCCGCCGGCGGCTCGGGCTGTGGCCGCCGGACGAGCCGTGAGGCGGTGGGCGGGGCGGCTCCGTCCGCGTCGCTACGACCGCCCCGCCCCCGCGGCGGCCCGCGTCGCCGTCCGCGCGAGGCGCACGAGCGCCGTCGCCGCGGCCAGCCCGTGCTGGGCGGGCGGGGCGGGGAGGGCGTCGAGCACGAGGGGGCCGTCGAACCCGGCCGCCGCGAGCGCCGCCAGCTGGTCCGCCCACTCTGCGGCGCCCTCGCCAGGCGCCGCCTCGGCCCACCCCGCCCCGCCGGGCGGGACGGCCCCGTCGCGGACGCCGACACAGACGACATCGACGCCCGCTCCGAGGAGCGCGTCGAGTCCGGCACCCGGCGCCTCGCCGGCGGCGAGCGCGTCGGACGGGCGCCAGTCGGCGCCGACGGCCTCGTGGCCGGTGGCGCTCAAGAGGGCGGCGAGCGCGGCGCCCGTCTCCAGCCCCGTCCCCGCCCCGTTGCGGACGGCGAGGCGGACGCCGCGCGCGCCGGCCACGTCGCCCGCGCGGCGGAGGGCGCCGGCGGCTACGTCGGCGTCGTACGGCCCGCCCTCGCCGCCCAGCGCGCCCGTGCGGACGACGCCGCACCCCAGCCGGACCGCGAATGCGGCTGCCTCGTCGAGCAGGGCGAGGTCGTTTAGCCACCCCGCCCGCGCCGACCACGGCCCCTCCAGCACGCCGGGGTCGACGGCCACCACCGGGAGGTCGGCCTCGTCCAGGCGCCGCCGGGCCGCGGCCTCGTTTACGAACGGCACGCGGTCGCCCACGCCGCCCACCGTCCGCAGCGAGACGCCCTCCAGGCCCCACAGGAGCGTGTAGTGAACGGCCCGCTCCAGGTTGGGCGTAACGACGTCGGGGGTCCAGGCGGGTGTCATGGGGCGGGCGGGGTGGGTACGATGGGCGGGGCGGCGGCTCGCTCCAGGACCGCCCGAACTACGCGAGCGGCGAGGTCGGGGGCGTCGGCCGGAACGCGGGTGACGGGGACGCCGCCGACGACGTCGGGGACCGCCCCGCCACCCACGACGACGACGGCCGCGACGGCCGGGCGCGGCCACAGGGGCGAGCGGAGCGTGAGCGACACGCCTTCGCGGGCGCTGTACGTCCCGGGCCACAGCGCCACACGGACGGTCCGCTCGGGGACGACCTCGACCAGGGACAGGGCGACAAGGACGCGGGCCGCCTCCAGAACGTCGGCCGCCGCCGCCTCGCTCAGATTGGCCGCGACCACGACGAGTTCGGACGCTCGGCTGGGCACGCGGCCCGGCACGAATCCGCCGACGAGTGGGGCGCCCACGCCGGTCTCGAACAGGTCGCCGGCGAGCGGCGTCACGCCCGCGGCGCGGAGCGCGCGCACGGCGACGGCGCGGCGCGCGGCGGGTGACGGGGCCGCCGCGATCGAGTCGCGAAGCGCGGCGACCGCGGCGGAGTCGGGGGCGACTGTGCTCGGAGGGCGCACGGCGCTCTCCGACCCCGCGCACCCGGCGGCCACGAGGCATGCCGCCAGTGCGAGGGCGAGCGGGGCGGGGCGGGGTGAGGGCATGGGCAGGGGGTATAAAAAGAGGCCGCCCCGCCCAAGCGGGACGACCTCTCAAGGTCGGTCAGAGACCCTTAGTCGATCATTCGAAGCCGACCGTGAGGCCCGCCGTGAAGCCGACCGACGGCTTGATCGAGTTGGCGCCACCGATCGGGTACCCGAACTCGGTGTACTCGTCCAGCACCGCGCCCTTCACGAAGAAGGCGGCCGGGAAGCTCGGCGGGGTGATCCGGAGGTACGGGGAGACCGTGCCGGCGTGGCTCCCGATCCCCCTCGTGTTACCCACGTCGAGGACGGTCGGGTTGTTGAGCCGCGTCTGGATCTGGAGCGCCGCGCCCAACTCGAAGACGCTGATCTTGACGCCGGCGCCGAGCAGCATGTTCAGGATGTCGTCGTCCTGGTACGTGGACTCGTCGAAAGCCGTGTTCTCGTCGTTGTCGGCGTCCTGGAGCATGTAGTAGTCGATCCCACCGAACACGCGGAAGTGGTCGCTCGGAACGTCGAAGTCGGCGCCGAAGAAGATGGCGTCGCGGCCGCCCGACGTGGCCAGCTCCGTGGGCGGGACAACGGGACCAAAGGGCGTGTCCACCGCGGCCCCGAACTCGCGCGCGTCGCCGAGATCGAAGATGTACCCGCCGTGGAGGCCGACGACGCGGCCGCGAGCCGATCCGAAGACCTTGAGGCTCTGGAGCCCGAAGCTGCTCTCGATGTCGTCCGCGAGGAGGCCGCCAGCGGCGTCGTCGCGCTCGAACTTGTTCTTCGCGAGGTTCAGCTGGGCGCCGCCGCCGAGCTGGAAGACCGGGAAGCTCACGAAGTTGATCTGACCGCCTACGGTCAGCCGCTGCGTGACGATGTCGCCGTTCGTGCCGGCGACCTGGAGCTCAGCGTCCTCGCCCCGGGTGTCCCAGACGTCGTCGACCTGACCGTACCCGTATGTCACCCACAGCTTGATGGGCGCCACAGCGGACGGCGTGCCGAACGCGTACGTGTCCTGCGTGATCGAGCGGGGCGTCTCGGCCTCCTCGTCCTGAGCGAACACGCCGTCGGAGACGTCGGCTGGTGCAGGCGTAAAGGCGGCGGTGTAGACGGAGTCGGAGGGGACGTCCAGAACCGGCGACACTGAAGCGTCGTCGGCTGGGGCGCCGAGGGCGAAGGTTCCGGCGAGAAGGCCAGAAAGTAGCACGTTCGTCATGAGGGGGCCTCGGAGTCGAGGGAAGTCGGGGGGGACAGGAACAGGAACGGCGTGGAGCGGCCGGTGTCCTGTGGGGGGCTCCTAAGCGGCCCGAGCAAGGCGGTTCCGCCGGTGACCCCCGGGGGACAGAGTTTCGCCCTCTCAGGCGCTCTTATAAAGCCAGGGGCGGGCTCCGCGTACCTTCTTCGTGCACGCTCCCCACTCATTTCCCACTCGTATGGACTCCCCGGCCCGGTCCGCCCACGCCTTCCTCGACCGCGAACGGGGCCTTCTCGCCGCGCTCGGCGCGCTCCTCGACCGCGCGGCGGCCCCCGAGCCCACGCGCCGCCGCACCCACGACCTCGCGCAGTCGCTCGACGAGCTGTTCCTGCTCGTCGTGGCCGGCGAGTTCAACGCCGGCAAGTCGACGCTCGTCAACGCCTTGTTCGGGCGGCGCGTGATGGAGGAGGGGCCGGTCCCGACGACCGACAAGATCACGGTCCTCCGCTACGGCGAGGCCGACGAGACCCACCGCCGCGGCGACTTCGTGACCGAGCGGACGGTGACCGCCCCGCTCCTCGAAGGCCTCGCCCTCGTCGACACGCCGGGCACCAACTCGATCGTCCTCGAACACCAGGCGCTGACCGAGGACTTTATCCCGCGCGCCGACCTCGTCCTGTTCGTGACGAGCTACGACCGGCCGCTCTCGGAGTCCGAGCGCCAGTTCCTGACGTACGTCCGCGGCGACTGGGGCAAGCAGCTCGTCGTCGCCCTCAACAAGGCTGACCTCGCCGACACCGAGGCGGCGCTCGCCCAGGTCGTGGCCCACGTGCAGGACGGGCTCCGCGGCCTGCTCCGCGAGACCGACGACGGTGAGGCCCGCCGCCCCGCCCCGCAGGCGAGTCCGGGCGCAACCGCCCCGCCCGAGCGGAGGTCCGGGAACGGTGCCGGGCGGGGTGGGGGAGAGGGCGGGGCGGTCCCGCTCGTGTTCCCGGTCGCCGCCCGGCTCGCGCTGGCCGCCAAGCTCGACGCCGCCCCGCCCGCTTCGTCCAGTGCGTCGGGCACGGGCGGGGCGGGCGACGTGCGGACGGACCCGCGGTGGGAGGCCAGCCGCTTCGGCCCGCTCGAACGGTTCCTCACCGAGACGCTGACCGACGACGCCCGGCTCGCGCTCAAGCTGGCCGCCCCGCTCGACGCCACGCGCGCGCTCGTGGCCGACGCCCGCGCGCGCCTGGAGGCCCAGCGCGGCGTGCTCGCGGACGACGAGGCCGGGCTCGCCGCGCTCGACGGCCGCTTTGCCGAGGTCCGCGACGCGCTCTCCGAGACCGTCGGGCGGGCCGTGGCCGACGTCGACCGCGAGCTGCTGGAGCTCGAAACGCGCGGCGTCCGGTTCCTCGACGACGCCATCCGCGTGTCGCGCCTCAACCTGCTCCGCGATCGGAACGCGTTCCGCGAGGAGTTCGCCCGCCAAGTCACGCGCGACGCCGACCGCCGGGTCGAGGCACGGCTGGGCGAGGCCGCCGACGCCGTGCTCCGCCGCGTGTTCGAGCTGTGGAACGAGACCTACGCCCGCCTCGCCGACCTCCGCCGCGACCGGACGACGGACGGCGGCGGGTTCCTCTACGACCGCGACGAGGTGCTCCGCGACGTGCTCCGCGAGGCGCGCCGGACGGTCGACCAGTACGACATGCACGAGGAGGCCCGGCGCCTGCTCGAAAACGCCCGCGCCGCGATCACCGTGGGCGGGGTGACGGCGGCCGGCATCGGCACGCTGGCCGTCGTCCTCATCGCGGCCACGGCGTTCGACGTGACGGGCGGGGTGGTCCTGGCCGGCGCGCTCGCCACGCTCGGGTTCGTCGTGCTCCCGGTCCAGCGGCGCCGGGCCGTCCGCGATTTTACCGACCGCGTCCGCGCCCTCCGCGCGGACCTGGAGGCGGGGCTCCGCCGCGAGCTCGACGCCGAGGCCGACGAGGCCGTCGGGCGCGTCCGCCGCCTCGTCGAGCCGGTCGCGTCGGTCGTCGCCGCCTCGCGGGCCTCGCTCGACGCGGCGCTCGCCGAGGCCGACCGCATCACGGCCGAGGCCGCCGCCCTCCGAGCCGACGTCGAGGCCGCCTTCGGGGCGCCGCTGGAGTCGGTGGGGCAGCTGGCCAGTGGGTCGGGGAGTCGGTGAATCAGTGGGGCGGTGGGCCGCCCCGTCCGTGGTGCCGCCCCGCCCGTAGTGCCATCCTGTAGCGTCGTTGCATGCAACGACGCGACGCCGACGCCGGCCGTTCGCAGGCGGGGCGGGGTGGTCGAGCGCCGACCACGTCGCCACCCCGCCCGGACACGCCGCCGCCCCGCCCGCGACAGAGTGGGGCGGGGCGGGGCGGGGCGACGGACCTACTGACTCACTGGCCTGACTGACCCACCGGCTTACTGGTCCACGCGGACGGGGTCGGCGGGCTCCGGCAGCTCCAGCCGCTGGCCGGAGCCGGCGTTAAAGCGGTCCATCCGCTCGCGGACGTCCTCGCGCTCCTGGCGGAGCAGCGAGCGCGGGAGCTCGCCGGCCTGGCGCGTGCGGAGGTCGTCGACGACGCGGGCCTGGAGGACCACGATGAGCTCCTTTTTCGTCACCTGCTTCTGCTTGTACGAGAACAGGTACTTCAGGATCGGGATGTCCTTGAGGATGGGCACGCCGCTCCGCGTGAAGCTCTCCTCCTGCGAGGTCAGCCCGCCGATCGCGCGCATCTCGCCGGAGAGCAGCGGGATCTGGGTCGTCGTCGAGTTCTTGTTGATCGCGATCCCGAACGCCGACGGCGTCCCCGACGACTTCTCGACGTTGACGTCGAGGTGGATAAACTCGACCGGCGCGCCCTCGCGCTCGTCGACGATGAGCGTGGGGAGCGCGTTGATGATGACGCCGGTCGAGACGAACGACGAGACCGTGTTGCCCGAGAAGTCGCGGAGGTTGATCGGGATGTCCTGGCCGCTCTGGATCTTGGCCGTCTCGCCGCTCTGGACGGTGGTGAACGGAGCCGCGATCGTCTGGCCGAACCCCTCCTGCTCGAGGTAGCGGAACAGGTTGAGCAGGAACGAGAGCTCGATCCGGTCGGACGAGACCTCGAGGAACCCGTCGAGCGCGTCGAAAAAGGTCCCGCCGTCGACGTAGAACGTGGGCCGAGCGCCCGCGTTGCCGGCCTGCTCGCCGCCGCCGCCCCCGACGCCGCCGCCCTGCCCGCCGCCCGCCCCGCCCTGCCCGGCCGCCTGGCCGAAGAGGGCGGCCCAGTTGGTCCCGACCTCGCGCGAGCGGCTCGTGTTGAGCTCGAAGATGATGGCGTCGATGCGGATCTCGCGCGTGTCGGCCGTCGCCGGGAGCGTGGAGGCCGCCGCCGCGACCGGCCCGGCCGCCCCGATCGGCGTGGCCACCTGTCCGTCCGATGTCGTCGCCACGACGGCCGGGTCGGTCACGATGAAGTAGCCGTCGGACTCGGCAAAGTCCAGCCCGCCGCGGTCGAGCACGAGCTCGAAGGCGTCCACAAAGTGGACGCCGCTGAGCGAGACGCCGATGGCGTCCTGGCGGTCGAGCGGGTCGACCACGCGCTTGCCGGTCACGCGGAAAAACGTCGGGTTGACGAGCCGGAGGAACTGGTCCATCGGCGTCGACGCCGGGAACGAGACGAGCTCGGCCGGGGGCACGTATCCGCGGACGAGCTCGCTGGCCTGGGCATGCGCCGCGGGCGCCCCGAGGGTCGGGAGCGCGAGGGCCGCCAGGAGCGCGGCCCCGAGCAGGGACGGCGAGGCCAGCGCCAGGAGGCGTCGGGGGCGGGGGGCGGGGTGGGTCATGGTCGGGGAGGTGGGCCGGCAGACGTACGTATCGGCGGGCCGGGGGGCGGGTAAAGCGCCGTCGCGTCGGGCGGGGCGGGGGCGGGGCGGTCGGCCTCTCAGCGGCGGGCGCCCCCGGACTGACGGATCATCTCGTTCAGCTCGTCGACCGTCCGGCCCCGCGAGCTCTGGCTGGGCGCTGGGGCCGCCCCGCCCCGGAGGCGCCGGAGCATCTCGGCCTCGCCGGTCGAGACGCCGACGCGCTCCTGGCTGGGCGAGGAGCGCGCGGGCGAGGAGGCCGGGTAGAGGCCGGCGGCGTCGGCCTCGGGCGTGCCCGGCGCCGGCGGCGCCTCGTCGAGCGTCGGACCGGGCACGACCTCGCCGAGCCGGGGCGGGGCACGGTCGAAAAACTGGCGGTAGCGCGGCTCGGTCTCGAGCTCGAGCGTGACCCGGTCGCGGACGCCGCCGCGGTTGAGGTCGACCGTCACGCGGGCCTCCTGCGGGTCCACGTTGGCGATCCGCCCGAGGTAGACGCGGTCGCCGGCCCGGAGCTGGCGGAGCTCGCCGCCCCGCTCGAACACGGCCGCCCCGCCCACGACGCTCACGAGGGCGTCGGCGCCGACCTCGACGAGGTCGTCGACGTTGGCCGGCAGCGCGTCGAGGACGAACGGGAAGAACGGGTTGACGGCCACGCGGCGGGCCGGGAACGCCTCGGGCGGCGGCTCGACGGCGCCCTCCGGTGCGCTCACGTCGCGGTCCGACGAGAAGAAGGCGTCGACGGTCATTGAGAACGAGGCCAGAACCGTCTCGCGGCCCGGCGACGCCTCCCGCCCGTACGACTCCTCGGTCGCCCCGACCGTCACCACAGACTTGTCGATCGAGAGGTCGCGCACCTTGTAGAGCGCCCGGCTGTTCTCGAGGTGCCACAGGAAACCGAACAGGCTCTCGAAGTACGCCTCGCCCGTCACCTGGTAGGTGTACGACGAGGCCGCCGCGCCCGGCGTCACGCCGACGAGCGAGAGGTCGAAGCGGTGGAAGCCGCGCGCCGAGAGCGCGTTGAGGTAGGCCACGACGTCGGCCGACGAGAGGGACGACGGGAGCACCTTGTAGCGGGCGTTCCACCGGGCGAGCGTGGCCGCGGCCTCCTCGCTCGCGGCCGTCTCCTGGAGCAGGAGCGACTCGACCTCGGCGTCGCGGTTCTCGATGGCCTCGATGTCGGCCTCGATGGCGTCGATCTCGGCGGGCTGCACCCGCTTCGTCACGTAGTACCCCCCGCCGACGGCGACGGCCAGAAAGGCGGAGAGGATGAGCGTGTTGAGGACCTGGTTCGACATGTCGGGCGGGGTGGTCGGTCGCCGGGGGCGGGGTCGGGCGGGGCGGAGGAGTCTCTTGCTCGGCTCGGGCGGGGCGGGGCGCTACGGGCTGGGCGGCGCGGCGTCGGGGGCCGGCGCGTCCAGGCCGCGGAGCGGCTCGGGCGCCGCCCGTTCGAGGTCGGCCTCGGCCCGTGCGCGGAGCACGCGCGAGACCTGCGGGAGCTCGGGCGGCTGCGTAAACCGGAGCCGGTAGGCGTAGACCGGGAAGCCGCGGATGTCCTGGTAGGTGACCTCCTCGATCGTCGCGCCCAGCCGCTGGGCCAGCCCGACGACCCGGCCGCGCTCGGTCGCGAAGCCGGCGAGCGAGACGTCCGCCCCGCCCGGCTCCCACTGCTCGATCCACGCCCCGCCCGTGGCCGCGGCCGCGCGCGTGGTGCGGAGCAGGGTCTGCGTCCAGCGGTCGGTGTCGAGAAGCAGCGAGTCGAGGGCGACGAGCGAGGCCGTGAGGCTCGCTTGGCGGAGGCGGAGGCTGTCGATTCGGGCCTGGAGCGCCGGGGCCGAGAGCCGGGCCTCGGGCGGGAACTCGGCCAGCCGCTGCTCGGCGTCGGCGATGTGCCCCTCCTGCGAGACATAGAGGTAGCTGAAGTAGAGCACGCTCATAAACAGGACGGCGGCGACCACGAGCGTGTGCCAGCCGACCGAGAACTCGACGCGGCGGGACCGCTTGCGGAGCGCGTCGGGGAGCAGGCTCGCGTCGTCGAACGGGCTCCGCTTCGCCGTGCTCAGGTGGCCGGCGAGCGCGGCCCCGGCGGCGCCGACGAGGACGGGCGCGAGCGGCCCGTAGGGGCCGACGAGCCCGAACCGGGCCAGCCCCTCGCGGAGCGTCTCGATGCGGGCGTCGGGGTAGAAGGCGGCGAACCCCTGGACGAGCTCCTTTTCGCGCTCCTCCGACGCCACGACCACGTTGTGGACCACGCCGACGCCCTGGACGTCCTGCTGGAGGAGCACGCGCGAGCACACCGTGTCCGGCCCGTCGAGGGCGGTCACCGACTGCATCTTCTCGTAGTGCCGGACCCGGTCGCCCGAGAGCAGGAGGACGACCGTGTCCTCGGCGCCCACGCGCACGAGCGCCGTGTTCTCGCCGGGCTCCGGGGCCAGCGTCATCCGCACGAGCCCGACGAGCAGCGGGACCTCGGCCTCGATCGTGCGGAACGACGTCTTGCGGTGCGCGCTCTGCTCGCGGAGCATGGCGAGCGACTCGGCGACCGGCTCGGTCGGCTCGGGCACGACGGCGAGGTAGCGGCGCGTCCGGTCGCGGGGCGTCATGGGCACGAACGCGACCCGGTCGCGGTCGACGCCGGCGCTGAGCTCGGGGAGCCGTTCGAGGAGCCGCTCGCGCTTGACCGGCGCCGAGCCGGCCGCCTCGGGCGGGGCGGGCGCGTCGGCCGCCTCCCCCTTTTTCTTTTTGTCCCGGTCCTTCCGCTTGTCCTTCTGCTCCGGCGGCACCTCGACCTCGACGTACTCGACGTCCGGGGCGCCGACGGCGAAGGCGAGGGCGGGGCGGCCGAACCCGGCCGAGGCGCACTCTTCGAGGATGTCGCGGACCTCGAACACGATGGGCTGAACCGACGGCCCGACCCCGCCGACGGCGTCGGGCTCGAAGCCGCCGCCCAGGCCGCCGTCGAGCCCGTCGTCGAGGCCGGCGAACTCGGCCGAAAAGTCGATCTCCGCGGCCGCCTCGAACTGGACCGACACGTCGCCGTCGGCGACGTCGTCGAACAGGAGCTCGTCGGAGCCCGGGACGTCGTCGGGCGAGAGGGCGAGGCCGCCCGCGAGGTCGCCGCCCTCGCTCCGGTGGCGGACGAACTGGCGGAGCGGCTCGTAGCCTCCGTCCGCCGGGCGGACGAGGAGGCCGTAGACCTTGGCCGGCGTGACGTGGAGGCCGAGGACGAGGTCGTCCTTGGCGCGCCTCTTCGGGGCCGGCCGCGCCCCGCCCCGCTCGGGCGCGCGCTCGGCCGGCGGCCCGGCCACGGGGCCGGCGCTGATGGTGGCGGCCTCGGCGAACGAGACGTCGTAGGCGTCCGGGGCCTCCGCCCCGCCCTCGTCGGGCGCGTCGAACGGGGACCCGAACGTCGGCGCGCCGGCGGCCGGAGCGTTGCCCGCCCCGCCCGGAGCCGCGGGCGGGGCGGAGCCGCCCTCGGGGAGCGCGGCTCCAAACGAGGGGGCGTCAAACTCTGCGGTCTCGAAGGCCGTCGCCCCGAAGGCGGCAGCGCCGAACCCGGCGTCCTCGAAGCCCTCTACGTCGAGCACCTCGCCCCCGGAGCCCGCCCCGCCAAAGTCGCCGAGGTCGCCGAACGCCGGGACGTCGGCGGCCGACGCGTCGAGCGCGGGCACGTCGTCGGGGAGCGGCTCGAACGCCCACCCCTCGGGAGCGGCGCCCTCGGGGGCGCCCGCGGAGGCCGCCCCGCCCAGGCCGTCGTCGGGGGCGGGGCCGTCGTCGGCGCCGTCGTCGGGGAAGATCATGGAGTCGCTCATCGGCGTGGGGCGGGGCGGGGCGGCGCTAGCGGCCCTGCATGAGTTGCTGGAAGCGACGCTTGTTGTTGCTGTACTGGAGCCCGGTCTCGGGCGTGATCTTGCGCTCGCGCGCGAGCCGGTAGAGGTCCTGCTCGAGCGTGGTCATCCCCTGCCGGCCGCCCTCCCACATCATCTGGTAGATCTCGCCCGTGTTGTTGTTGTGGATGGCCGCCTTGACCGACGCCGTCACCCACAGGACCTCCTTGGCGAGCACGCGGCCGCCGCCGATCTTCGGCGGCAGCTTCTGCGAGACCACGCAGTTCAGGACGTCGCCCAGCCGCGAGCGCACGCGCTCCTGCTCGAAGGGTGGGTACTCGGCCACGATGCGGTCGATGGACTCGACGGCGCTCGCGGTGTGGAGCGTCGAGAACACCTTGTGCCCGGTGTCGGCCGCCTCGATGGCCGAGTCGATGGTCTCGGGGTCGCGCATCTCCCCGATCATGATGATGTCGGGGTCCTGGCGGAGCGCCTGGCTCACGCCCACCTTGAACGACGGCACGTCGGGGCCGACCTCGCGGTGCCGCACGATGCACCGGGCGGGGTGGTGGACGTACTCGAGCGGCTTGGCGATGATGACGATGTGGCCGTCGAAGTCCTGGTTGTTCGCGTCGATGACGGCGTCGAGCGTCGTCGACTTGCCCGAGCCCGTGACGCCGGTCACGAGGGCCAGCCCGGACCGGACGTTCGAGAACAGGAGGCCGCGCTGGATGACGGGGTGGAACCCCAGCGACTCCAGCCCGCGCACCGTCTCGTTCACGGCGCGCAGACACACGCCGAGGTGCTGGTTGTCGAAGTAGGCCGTCGAGCGGAACCGCTTGCGGGCGCCGTCCTCGCCCTCGACCTGGTACGAGAAGTCGGCCGACTGGGCGGCCCACAAGTCGCCCAGCTGGCGGTCGGAGAGGAGGTTGAGGATGAGGAGGTCGACCTCGTCGTTGGAGGCGATGCCGAGCTCGAAGTGCGGCGTCTTCTCGCCATCGACCCGGTACCACACGCGGCCCGACGTGGCCGGCCCGCCCATGTCGAGGTCCGACGCCTCCATGCCGTGCATCCGCGCCGCGTACTGGTCCACGACGTCGCGCATGGCCCCGCGGTGCTCGGTCGGCAGGCGCCCCACGGCCTCGGCGTAGAACTTGAGCCGGTCCTCGCCGGCCAGCAGCCGCGGGGCCGACCGCGCGACCTGGCGGACGAAGGGCGGGATCCGCTGGAACCCGTCGGCGTCGACGCCGGCCGAGGGAGCGGCGCCCAGGCCGGCGGCGCCCGGGCCGGCCGCCGGCGCCGTCCAAACGGGGGTCGTGCCGGGCAGGGCTCCGGGCACGGCGCCGGCCGCAGCGTGGGGCGGGGCGGGGGGCGCGTCGGCGAGCTCGCGGGGGGAGAACGGGGAGGGCGTCACGGGGGCGGGGCGGGGTGGCGGCCGGGGGCGCAAGGACTGCGCCGCGCCGGCGGCGGGCGCGGAGGTGGCCCGTGGGGTATCGCCGCCCCGCCCGGCGGCCCGCGCCGCGCCCCTCTGGCGGGTCGATCGGTAACGCGGGCCTTCCGAAACCACCCCCTGGGCGGGGCGGCGCTCGCGGGGCACCGCCCCGCCCGGGCTCGCCCCGCTCCCGGCACCGCCCCGCTCAGGCCACCAGCGCGGCGCTGCGCGTCCGGCCGGCGACCGACGCCGCCCCGCCCGAGCGTGCGGGCGGGGCGGTCCGTACGGCGCGGGGGGCGGCCGGACGCGAGTCCAGCCGCCCCCCGTGGGCGTCGGCGGCGGGGCAGGGTCAGCTCCCGCCGAGCCTCCCGCTGCCCGGGGTCGTGGCGACGACGTCGCACGGCTTGGACGCCGGGGTGACTTCGACGAAGATGACCTGGTCGCTAAAGTCGGCGGGGCGGCCCGTGTCGCGGAGGTCGTGGAAGCCGTCCGGCCCGTTGACATCGCTCACAACGTAGCCCCTCGGCCCGTTCTCGACGATCCGGATCTTCCGGTTGTCGTTCCAGCCGTCGCCCTTGCCGTCGCCGTCGGTGTCGTACCCGAACCGCTTGGTGGCCCAGAGGCTCCTGTTCGGGTCGTCGTAGCCGGCGTCGTCGGGGCCGAGGTTCCAGTCGGGGATGTCCTCGAACGAGATCCGCCAGCGCTGGCGGTTGTTGGGGTCCGTCTCGACCATGCCCCACGGGGCCTCCTGCGGGTCGCCGTCGCGGAGGGCCGTCCCGTCGAGCGCCCAATGCGTCCACGCCCAGTCGTCGGGGCGGTACGTGTACCGGGCCATCTCGGCGGCGAGGCGCTCAGCGCCGTAATCGGGGTTCTCGCCGGTCGGGTCCTTCTTCGCGAGCAGGGCCGAGGCCGACGCCATGCGGAGCCTGGGGTGGTGGGTCGGCCGCGTCCCGCCGCGGCCGCATCGGTCGTCGACGCCGATCGCGAAGTTCATCTGGGTCCCGGGCTGGAGCAGGACCTCGTAGCCCGTGTTCCGCTCGCCGTTCCGGTCATTGCCCGGGGCGTAGACCATCTCGGGGGGCAGCGCCGCGCCCGCCACGGTCCGCTGGAGGAAGATGGCGGAGCAGTACCCGGCTCGCGAGTCGACAAACTGGATCTTGAGCTCGCTGCACTGCGTGCTGCTCGGGTCCACCTGGAGGACGTTGACGGAGTGCGACTCGTTGATCTTGTGCGTCTTCGAGACGGGGCGGTCGCCGGCCTGGTAGCCGAACGTGCCCGCCGCGTAGATGTCGATCCCGTTGCCGCCGTCCACGCTGGCCTCGACCACGTAGGTGCCGTCGAGCATCTCGCCGGTCCGGCGCGCGCAGATGGGCTTGCCGTTGGCGCACTGCTCGTCCTCCGGCACCCTCGCGCTCTCGATCCGGGTGCCGAAGTCGAGGAGCGCCTGGTCGATGTCGGTCCCGTGGCGGTTGACGTCGGCGACGCCGGCGTTGTACGCCGAGCGAGCGATCTCGCGGGCGATCACGTCGGCTTCGTACACGCCCTGTGTAGCGGACGCCCTGACGTCGGCTTCTTTGGCGGTGAAAAAGATCGTGGCGCCGGCGATGCCGAAGGCGGACACGAGGAGGAGGGACACTTTACCCATGGAAATAGGAGGTTCGTGAAATGGAGCGGGGCTGGGCGGGGTGGGCGCTAGAAGGGGCGCAGCTCGATGGTCGTCGCCCAGTGCAGCCCCTCCTTGGGGACCAGCCGGGCGCGGTGGAGCGGGAAGAGCGTGGGCACGACCGTGAACTGGAGGCGGGCGTAGTCAGCCTTGTGCGCGTAGTCGTCGGCGTGGCCAGGCGTCAGGTCGTCGAACTCGCGGCCCTGGCTGTCGAGGGGCTGAACCTGAAAGTGGCGGAGGCCAACGGGCGCCTGGTAGCTGGGCGTCGGGACCGGGGCGGGGCGGGAGCCGGCCAGCCACGTTTTGGACTCGGGGTTGTACAGGCCGCTCAGCGAGTCGCGCCGGAGCCGGTACACCGGGATGCGGACGTCGTCCGCGGGCGTATCGCCCTTCTCGACGACGGCCCGGGTCTCGGTGTCCGGCACGAGCCGGTACGAGATCTCGACGCGGCGGACGGCGCCGTCGGACTGGACCTCGCTGTTGTAGTGGAACGTGAAGGCCTCGGTGAACTTGACGCCGCCCTCGGGGCGGGTCTTCATCGAGAACCGCCCGCGCTCCTGGCCGAACCGGGACCCCAGCTTGACCACGTCGTCTTCGAGCCACTCGCCGAAGGCGAGCGCCTGGGCCTTTGCCGAGTAGACGGAGATCCGCTCGATCGACGCCTGCCGGTTGTTGATCTGCTGCGCCATCATCGCCACCGTGAGGATGGCGGCGACGACCGAGGCGATCATGTGGTCGAGGATGAACTGCATGGGCGGGGCGGTCTAGCCGCAGTCGGGACGTGTGCCGTCGTGGTCTCCGAGCGCGGCCCGGGCGTCGGCGGCCCGCTGGTCGGCGGCGGCCTTGACGGCTTGGGCGGTGCCAAACGCGGTCTGGGCGGCGGTGTGGACGGTCCGGGCCTCCTGGACGACGGCCTCCTTGGCGGCGACGACGGCGGCGGCGGCGGCGCGGACGGCGGTGGCCGCATCGTAGGCCGCCTGGGCCTGCGCTTCTGCGCGGGCGGCCGGCCCGACGGCGGCGGAGGCCTCGTTATGGGCGGCCTCGGCTCTTGGGACGGCGGCCCGAGCGCGCTCCAGGGCGGCGGCGGTCACACCTACGTGGGCTTCGGCCTCCTCGGCGGCGACCCCGGCGTTCTGGACCTCAGTCTGGGCGTTGGTCTCCGCCGTGCGGGCGTCGTCTCTCGCTGTCTTGGCGTCTTTGGCGGCCTTGTCGGCGGCGTCTTTGGTCTCCTCGGCGTCGTCGGCGGCGTCGTCGGCGGCCTCCGAGGCTGCCTCCGCCTCCAGGTAGCGGGCGTAGGCTCTTTGGAATGCGGTCCGAGCAGCTTCCGATCGCCATACCCATCGGCCGTTCCTGTAGTAGCCCGCGGCGCGGTACGCGTCGAGCGCGGTTCGGCCCGCGGCCTCCTCGGCGTCTTGCGCGGCCTCAGCACGGGCCTGGGCGGCGGCGAGCGCGGTCTGGGCGGCCTCAGCGCGGGTCCGGGCGTCGGCGAGCGTGGTTTGGGCAGCGGTGGCGGCGGCTTTGGCGGTGTCGAGCGCCGTCACGGCGTCGCTGGCTCGGGTCCGAGCGGCGGCGAGCGCGGTCTGGGCGGCAGTGGCCGCGGTCTCGGCGTTGTCGAGTGCGGTCCGGGCTGCGCTTAGAGCACGGTTCGCCGATTCCTCGGCGCGACGAGCCCGTTCGTGCGCGTCTTTTGCTGCGTTCAGCGTCCGCAAGGCCGCACGGGCCGCGTCGTCTGTAGGTCTCCACGCGGCCTTTGCGTCATCGAGTTGGGCCTGGGCGATGCCGAGGGCTTCCTCGGCCGCCTCGAAGTCCGCTTTGGGGCCTTCGAGCGCCGCGGCCGCCTCCGCCTGGGCGATCTCGGACTGCCTGAGCTCTTTCTGGAGCTGGCCTCGGGTGGCGGACCACGCCTCGTAGGCGGTGCAGGAGCCGACGACATCGGCCGAGCGGCGGAGGTACTCGGCCGCGACCGCCGGGTCGAAGCTGATCACGCGCCGGAGCTGGACCACGTGCGGGTTGTCCTGGCCGCTCGCGGTCTTGAACGCCGTCGACCGGGCGTACACCTCGACCCGCTTGTGGAACGTCTTGTAGCCAACGGCGACATCCGGAGCCTCGGCCTCGACGTAATCCACCGTGGCGCGGACCTCGACGGGGAGCGGGTGGCCGTCCATCGTCTTGAACGTGACCTCCTGCCACTCCCCCCCGTGGAGGTCATGGAGGACGCTGCACCCCGGGCTCTCCCACGGCTCCAAGACGTTGCACACGACGCCTCCAAACGCGGTCGGGTCCGAAAAGTCCGCCGGCGTGATATCGCTGAAGTCGTCGGACGAGATCGTGTCGCGCTCGGCCTCCGACATGGACGAGAGGAGGTGGTACCGCGTGCGGAGGGCCTCGGGCGTCGTGGCCTCGTCGAAGGCGCGGGCGTCGGCGAACTCGAGCGTGTGGAGGAGCGCCCCGGCCGCGGCCAGCTCGAACTGGTCGCGCATGACGGACTCGGTCGTGCTGTGGACCGCCCGGCTCTGCGAGAGCGTGAGGAAGCCGGCAGCGACAATCGCCGCGATCGCGAGGAGGGTCTGGGGCATCGGGGCGGGGTGGTCCGGCCTGAAGGACGTGCACGGACCCGTCCCCGTCGTCTCACCTTGATATCCTCGCCCCGATTGACACGCCAGCGCCCCGCGCGCCGGCGCCAACGCGTTTCCGCCCCGTTTGGCCGCCCCGCCCGCCGCCCCGCCCGGGGTAGAACCGCCCGGGGCGTGGGGCGAAACGACCCGGGCGGGGTGGAGCCGGCCGCCCCGCCCCGCCTACGCCGCGCGGCGGAGGGCGTCGAGCACTTGGCGAGCCGACGCCCGCTGCGTGTAGTCGGCCTCGACGAAGGCGGCGCGGATCGTCCCGTCCGGCTCGACCACGTAGGTGGCGGGGACCGGGAGCTCCCAGGCGTCCGTTCCGTTGACGGCCGCGAGGTCGACGCCGACGGCTCGGTACCGCTCGCGCGTCGCGTCGTCGACCGTGAACACGAGCCCGTACTGCCGGGAGACCTCGTTGCCGACGTCCGAGAGGACGGGGAAGGCGAGCCCGTTTCGCTCGGCCATCGTCATCGAGCCGTCGGGCGCCTGCGGCGAGACGGCCACGAGCGTGGCGCCGGCCGCCTCGATCTCGCCGAGCACGTCCTGGTAGTCCCGGAGCTGGTTGTTGCAGTACGGGCACCACGCCCCGCGGTAGAACGTGAGCACGACCGGCCCGCGGTCCAGGAGCTCGGACAGCCGGACGTCCTGGCCCATCGCGTTGGGGAGGACGAAGTCGGGGGCCTGGTCGCCCACGCCCAAGGCGCGGCCGGCGGCGGTCTCGGGCGTGTCGGCCGACTGGGCGGTCGGGACGACGGGCGTCGGGCTCTCTTGCACAGCCTGCTCCTCGGCGGGCGGGGCGGAGGGCCGGGAGCACCCGGCGACGACGAGGCCGGCGACGAGCAGGACGAGGACGGGGCGGGGCACGGCGGGCGGGGTGGGGACGAGCGGGACGGGGCAGGACCCGCGAACCTTTCGCCACCCCGCCCCAGCGAGGCGCGTGATCCGAGGGCGAGGCGGTCTCGTGCCGCTTCAAAGCCATCTTGTCGGGCTGGCGACGTGTTGTGTATCGCGTGTTGCGTGTCCTGAACTCCAATACGCAACACGGAATACGCGACCAATCGAGGCGAACCTGTCGGAGACCGCTTGAAGCGGCACTAGAAGGCGGGCGTTCCGAGGAACCGCGAGAGCGAGGCCCCGAGCGCCGGGTCGGACCCGTAGTAGGCGACGACGAGTGGGCCGCTCTGGTACACGCGCAGCGCGCCGGCGACGCTCTGCGCGGCCACGTTCTGCACGTCGCGCTCGGCCTCCTCGGCGGACGAGAACGTGTAGACCTGGAGGTACCCGCGCCCCGTCCCGCCCACGACGTACTCGTTGGCCGTCGCGCTCACGAGCGGGTCGGTCGAGAACCCGCGCGGCGAGAGGAGGAAGCCAGACTGGCCGAGGGCGGCCTCCAGGCCCGCCTCGGTCGTGACGCGGTCGCCGTCCTCGATCGCGAGGTCATCGGCGGGGCGGGGGGCGCAGGCGGCGAGCGCGAGCACGAGGGCGAAGAGGGCGGGGCGGCGCATGGCGGGGTGAGGGAGAGGGGCGAAGGCCAACCGCCCCGCCCCGCCCGGAGATCCGCGGCGCGGGCGGGGCGGCCGCCGTCTGGGCCGCAACCTCACCGGCACCGGGCGGGTTGGAGGACTACGTTTTCATGCGAACCCGGAAGCCCTCCCACCTCCGATGGCCTACACCCCGACCCACCCCGTCCGATTCGTCACCGCCGCCGCGCTCTTCGACGGCCACGACGCGGCCATCAACATCATGCGGCGGATCCTGCAGGCGCAGGGCGCCGAGGTCGTCCACCTCGGCCACGACCGCTCGGTGGACGACGTGGTCACGACGGCCATCGAGGAGGACGCCCAGGGCATCGCGGTCTCGTCGTACCAGGGCGGCCACATGGAGTACTTCACCTACATGGTCGACCTCCTCCGCGAGCGGGGCGCGGGCCACGTCAAGGTCTTCGGCGGCGGGGGCGGGGTGATCGTGCCCGAGGAGATCGCCGAACTCGAGGCCTACGGCGTCGCCAAGATCTTCTCGCCCGAGGACGGCATGCGGATGGGGCTCGAGGGCATGATCGAGTCCATGATCCGGGCGTGCGACGTTGACCCGCTCCGCGTGTCGGGGACTGGGGACTGGGGACCGGGGACTGGGGAAGACGAGGGCACCGCCCCGCCCGTCGAGGCCGCCGTCGCCACGGACAAGCAGGCCGTCGCCCGCGCGCTGACCGCCGTCGAGCAGCGCGCGGCCGAGCCGTCCGGCGACGGCGCCCCGGGCTACCAGCCCCCGTCCCCCGTCCCGAGTTCCTCTGTCCCCGTGGTTGGCATCACGGGCACGGGCGGGGCGGGCAAGTCGACGCTCACCGACGAGCTGGTCCGCCGCTTCCTCAACGACTTCGACGACCTCCAGGTCGCCGTGCTCTCCGTCGACCCCACGCGGCGGCGGACGGGCGGGGCGCTCTTGGGCGACCGCATCCGCATGAACTCGCTCACCGGCGAGCACGCGGGCCGCGTCTACATGCGGTCGTTCGCCACGCGCCAGGCGCACCGGGCGACATCGCAGGCGCTCCGCGAGGCCGTCGACGTGTGCCGCGCGGCGGGCTTCGACCTCGTGGTCGTCGAGACGGCCGGGATCGGGCAGTCGGACACCGAGGTGGCCGAACTCGTCGACGTCAGTCTTTACGTCATGACGTCCGACTTCGGCGCGCCGACGCAGCTCGAGAAGATCGGGATGCTCGACGCGGCCGACCTCGTGGCCCTCAACAAGTTCGAGAAGCGCGGGGCCGAGGACGCCCTGCGCGACGTCAAAAAGCAGGTCCAGCGCAACCGCGGCGACTTCGCCACCCCGCCCGCCGACATGCCGGTCTACCCGACGATGGCGGCCCAGTTCAACGACCCCGGCGTGAGCCGGCTCTACCTCGCGCTCCTGGACGCGCTCGACGAGCACGGGTTCGGCCGCACGTCGTCGCTGTTCGACGCCGACGCCCTCCCCGCCCTCGACCCGAGCGAGCTCGCCGTCGTGCCGCCGGCCCGGCAGCGCTACCTCGCCGAGATCGCCGACGCCGCCCGCGGCTACCGCGCGTGGGCCGAGGCCGAGGTCGAGACGGCCCGGAAGTGGGGCCAGGCCGTCGGTGCCCGCGCCCAGGTCGAGGACTGGGACCCCGACGACCGCGACGCCCTGGCGGGGCGGCTCGACGAGATGGCCGGCCACTGGTGGGACAAGCTCGACTCCCGCTCGCGCTCGATCCTGGAGAACTGGGACGCGCTCGCCGAGCAGTACCGCAGCGACGAGCTGGTCTACACGGTCCGCGGCAAGGACATCCGGCAGCCGCTCACACGCGAGACGCTGAGCGGGACGAAGGTGCCGCGCGTGGCCGTCCCGCGGACCGAAGCTCCCGGCGAGCGGCTGCGCTACGCGCTCCTCGAAAACCTCCCCGGCCGCTTCCCCTTCACCGCCGGCGTGTTCCCCCTGAAGCGCGAGGGCGAGGACCCGACACGGATGTTCGCCGGCGAGGGCACGCCCGAGCGGACGAACAAGCGGTTCCACCTCGTCAGCCTCGGGATGCCGGCCAAGCGGCTCTCGACGGCCTTCGACAGCGTCACGCTCTACGGCCGCGATCCTGACCGGCGTCCTGACATCTGGGGCAAGGTGGGCACGAGCGGGGTGTCCATCGCCACGCTCGACGACATGAAAAAGCTGTACTCGGGCTTCGACCTGTGCAGCCCCAAGACGTCGGTGTCGATGACCATCAACGGCCCGGCGCCGACCATCCTGGCCATGTTCATGAACACGGCCGTCGACCAGCAGGTCGAGCAGTTCCTGAAGGACGAGGGCCGCTGGGAGGCCGCCGAGGCGCGGATCGCGGACGAGCTCGGTGATGACCGCCCACGCTACGTTCCCTTCGAGCCGGGGGGCGGGGCGGACGCGGGCGGGGCGGAACCCGCCGAGGCGCCTGTCGACCCGGACCACCCCGCCCTCCCCGACGGCCACGACGGGGGCGGCCTCGGGCTGCTCGGCACGAGCGGGGCGGAGCTGGTCGAGTGGGGCCTCCTCACCGAAGACGAGTACGAGGCGATCCGCACGCGCGCGCTCCAGTCGGTCCGGGGGACGGTTCAGGCCGACATCCTCAAGGAGGACCAGGCGCAGAACACCTGCATCTTCTCGACCGAGTTCTCGCTGCGGTGCATGGCCGACGTGCAGGAGGCGTTTATCGACGAGGGCGTCCGCAACTTCTACTCGGTCTCGATCTCGGGCTACCACATCGCCGAGGCCGGGGCCAACCCGATCTCGCAGCTCGCCTTCACGCTCTCCAACGGGTTCACCTACGTCGAGGCCTACCTCGCGCGCGGGATGGACGTCGACGACTTCGCCCCGAACCTCTCGTTCTTCTTCTCGAACGGGATGGACGCCGAGTACGCCGTGATCGGCCGCGTGGCGCGCCGCATCTGGTCGGTCGCCATGCGCGAGCGGTACGGGGCGTCGGAGCGGGCGCAGAAGCTGAAGTACCACGTCCAGACGTCGGGCCGGTCGCTCCACGCGCAGGAGATCCAGTTCAACGACATCCGCACGACGCTCCAGGCGCTGCTCGCCATCTACGACAACGCCAACTCGCTCCACACGAACGCCTACGACGAGGCCATCACGACGCCAACAGAAGAGAGCGTGCGCCGCGCGATGGCTATCCAACTCATCATCAACCGCGAGCTGGGGCTGGCCCAGAACGAGAACCCGATCCAGGGCGCCTACATCATCGACGAATTAACGGACCTTGTCGAGGAGGCCGTGCTGCAGGAGTTCGAGCGGATCTCGGACCGCGGCGGCGTGCTCGGCGCGATGGAGTCGATGTACCAGCGCGGCAAGATCCAGGAGGAGTCCATGCTCTACGAGCACCGGAAGCACTCGGGCGAGCTGCCGGTCGTCGGCGTGAACACGTTCGTCGCCGAGGGCGGGGCGGAGCCGCAGGACGTCGAGCTCATGCGCGGGACGGACGCCGAGAAGGAGCGGCAGCTGGAGGGGATCAACCGGTTCCACCGCCGCCATGCCGACGACGCGCCGGACGCGCTCGCGCGGCTCCAGCGCGTGGCCCGCGAGGGCGGCAACACGTTCGAGGAGCTGCTCGACACGGTCCGCCACGCGTCGCTGGGGCAGATCACGGGGGCGCTCTTCGAGGTCGGCGGCCAGTACCGGCGGAACATGTAGGGCGGGACCGCCCCGCCCGCGTGGCGAGGGCGGGGTGGTCGCACGTTCCGATGCCCCACCCCGCCCGCTGGGTGTACGCGATCATGTGCCCTCCCACCTGACCGCCCTCCCGTCGCCGCCGCCCACCGCCCCGCCCGTGAGCTACAGGACCGTGATCACGCGGGTCAGAGCCGCCTCGTCGCCCGCGAGGCGCAGGAGGTACGGCGCCGCCGCCAAGCCCGTCACGTCGAGCTCGACGCTGCGGGTCTGGCCGGCCCCAACTCGGCCCTCGAACGCCGTCGCCACGCGGCGGCCCCGCATGTCGTAGAGGGCGACGGACACGTCTTGATCCACGTCCACGAGGAACACGAGGCGCAGGCGGTCGCGGACGGGGTTCGGGAACGGACCCCGCAGCCGGAACGGGCCGTCCTCGACCAGCTCTCCCACGCCGAGTTCGGCCGCCGCGGCGAGCGCCCGGTCGCCGCGGACGAAGCCGACCCCGGAGCGCGGGTCGTAGCCCGGCCCCGTCCCCACGTTGAGAGTCCCTGACGACGCGGCGGACGGCGTGACGTCGGCGGCCGTCTCCTCGAGGAGGCGGTACACGTCGGCCGGGGCGAGCGAGCGCGGCCCGCCGGCGGCCGCGAGCATGAGGCCCGCGACCGCGGCGACGTTGGGGGCGGCGGCGCTCGTCCCGAAAAAGTTCGGGGCCGTGTCGGCGTCGAGCGATTCGGGGAGGTCGAACCCGAAGAACGTGTTGTTGTCGCCGTCCGAGCCCGTGACGTCCGGCTTCATCCGGTTCTGGGGCGTGGCCAGGCGGGTGCCGTCGTCGTCGAAGAGGATGAGGCTCCCGCCGAACGACGTGAACGGGTTGAGGACGGCCGGGACGCCCGCCGTTCGGAGGCTCTCGTTGAAGGCGGACGTGTTGAACCACGCCGCCGCGGCGACACTCAGGGCCGCGGCGGCGTTGTTGTGGGCGACCGACGTAGCGTTCCCGGACTGGCGGTACTCGAACTCGGCTTGGCCGTCGAACTCGATGTACTTGAAGAAGCGGTCGGCGCCGCTGAACTTCACGACGGCGAGGTAGAGCGTCTGGGAGCTGTCGGTCTCGTTCGCGTACTCGACGATCTCGACCGGCTCGCCGCTCCCCGTCACTGTAGTGCCGTCGTCGAGCACGACGGGCTCGATGCTGTTGTTGCTCGCGCTCGCGGCGACGATCTCGGCGTCGGGGCGGGCGGCGTCGACGAGGTAGACGTCGTAGTCGCTCGTCGCGCCGGCCCGGCCGTCGCTGGCCGAGAACGAGGGCTCGGCGTACTGGAACACGAGCGTGAGGCTCTCGCCCGGCTCGAGCGTCACGTCCTGGAAGGCGTCGACGCCGGGGCCGGGGTCGAAGTCGTGGAGCGCGCCGTCGAACGGGCCGACCGTCTGGCCGTCGGGGCCGGTGGACGTGAAGGCGGCCTCGGCCCCCGCGTCGTCGAAGTCGTCGAGGTAGGCGTCGTCGGCCTGGTTGCCGGCCGACGAGACGTACGCCACCCCGCCCGCGACGACCTCGGTCACGGCCCGGGCCACGAGGCCGTCCTGAAAGAACGGCTCGGCGAACAGGAGGACGTCGTCGACGACGATGTCGGCGCCGGCGGCGGCGAGGTCGAGGATGCCGCGGGCGAACGCGGCCTGCCCGAGGAACGCCGTGTGGAACGAGAACGAGAGGCCCGGGGCCACGTCGCGCGCGAGCTGCATCATGGCCCGGCCCTCGTCGCTCCCGCCTGGGGGACCTTCCCGGAGCACGCACGCCCCGACGGGGCTGCGCGAGCCGGCCCCGGCCGGGCACGCGGCGACGGTGGGGAGGTCGTTCGTGGCCACGTCGTCGGCCGCCGTCGTCCGGCAGGCGTCGGCGTCCTCGGGCCGGCCGGGCTCGGCGCAGGCGTTGTACGAGTCGGACATCACGCCCACGCGGATCCCGCTCCCGTCGACGCCCAGCGCCTGCCGGGCCGCGAGGACCCGGAGCGCGCGGGCGGCCTCGCCGTCGACGGCCCCGACGAACACCGGCGAGGCCGCCGGGCGGGCCGCCCCGCCCCGCCCCGCCCGCCGCCCGTGCGTCACACCCCGGACGGCCCGCGCCGAGCGGACGCCGTCGAGCACGGCGAGCTCGTCCAGGGCCGCCACCGGGATCTTCCCGCTGACGACGGCGCCGTAGGCCGCCCCTCCCTCGAGACCGAGCGCCTCGAGCCGCGTGCGGAGCGCAGCCCCGTCGCCATCGGCCGCCGCCACGTCGACGACGACGAGGCCGCCCGCGACGATCCCGCCGGGGACCCGAGCCGCTTCGCCCCGGGCGTGGGCAGCGGCTGCGGCCTGGAGCCCGCCGTCGAGCCGCGCGAGCGGGCCGTACTTGGAGGACGGGGCTTGGGCGGCCGCCGCCCCGCCTAGGCAGGCGAGGCCCACGCAGACGAGGAGGGCGGGGAGGAGCCGGGGGGCGCGGCGCATAGCGGGCGGGGCGGGGTGGGGCCGCCAACATAGTCCCGCCGGCGCGACACGCTCGGGCAGCGGCGGGCGCCCCAGAGCGCCCGCAGGAGGGGAGGGAGAACGGCCTCGGGCGGGCCGAGCCGGCCAGGCACCCCGCACTCCGCACCCTGCTAAAACGTGCTCTGGCGCCCTGCCGGTCGGACCGACGCCCCACCACACGCGGCCAGGCCGGCGGGGGCGGGGCGGCCCTCGGCGGGCCCCCGTCTGAGACGCGGCCTGTCTCGGACCCGGCCCGCTCTGGAACAGCAGTCGCCGCCGTCACGCTCGCGCTACAACGGGGCCGCTCAAACGGGCCGCAGAGCCAGTGGCGGATTGGCTTGCAACGCCCTGACGTGCCGCCGCTCCCCACCCCGCCCCCATGCCCACGCCCAACGTCCCCAAGTCCCCCGCCTACGTCGAGGCCATGATCCGCGAGGCTGTCACGCACGTCGAGGCGTGCGTCAAGGCGCCGCTGGCCGACCTCGGCTTTACCGGCCCCGAGGCCGGCCTCGACCTCACCGACGGCCAGCACGACTTCCTGGCCGGGTACGTCTGGGGCGGGCTCCAGCGCCTGCTCGAGATGGGCGAGCTGTCGTCGGAGGACGACGTCGAGCGGGCGGCGAACCGGCTCTACGCCCGGCTGCTCGGGCCGTTCGACCGCGAGGCCCGGCCGTGGCACATGTGGATCGTCCGCGAGGCGCTCCACAACCTCCACCGGCCCCACGCCGTGTTAGGCTACTGCGCCGGGCGGGGCGACGTTCTGGAGCGGATGCGGTCGACCGAGTTCCGGGCCGCGCTCGGCCCGGCGCTCGCCAACCTCACCGGTGGCGAGCCCGGCCTGGGCGAGACCGACGTCCAGATGGGCGGCCCCAAAGACGGCGGGCGGTAGCGGATCGGCCGGCGCGGGCGCGGGTAGGACCCGGCCTCTCTCTCCCGGAGCCACCCCGCCCGTGCTCGCCGACGCCCTCCGCCAGCCCGGCGCCGTCCTCCTCGACGCCTCGCGCCCCGACGCCGACACGGGCCGCCGGGGCGCGCTCTTGTTTTCGGCCCCGCGGCGGACGCTCGTCGCCTGGGCGCCGGAGGAGGTCGGCCCGCTCCTCGACGCCTTTGACCGAGCGCTCGCGGACGGCCACCACGTGGCCGGGGCGCTGGCCTACGAGGCCGGCTACGCGCTGCACCCGAGCGTCGGCGCCGCCCCGCCCGGCGGCGAGCCCGCCACCCCGCTCGGGTGGTTCGGCGTGTACGACGCGCCCAAGGCCGTGAGCGGCCCGGCCCTCGACGCGGCTCTCCCCGCGGGCGGGGCGGCGGTCCGCGACCTGGCGTTCGCGTGGAGCCCGGCGGCGTACGCCGAGCGCCTGGCGGCCGTCCGCGAGCACATCCGCCGGGGCGACGTGTACCAGGCGAACCTGACGGCCCCGTTCCGCTTTCGCCTGGACGGGGACGCGGGGGGCGACGCGCTGGGCCTGTTCGTCGCGCTCCGCGCGCGGCAGCCGGTGTCGTACGGCGCGTTCCTCCGCCTGCCCGCCCCGCCCGGCTCCGCCGCCGCGGGCGGACCGCAAACCGGCGGACCGCAAACCGGCGGGGCGGCCGTCGCGTCGGTCTCGCCCGAGCTGTTTTTTCGGGTCGACCCGCCCCGCCCACAGACGTCGGGCGGGGCGGGGCGGACGATCACGGCGCGGCCCATGAAGGGGACGGCCCCGCGCGCGGCGTCGGCCGCCGAGGACCGGGCGCTGGCCGAGGCGCTCCGCGCGAGCCCGAAGGACCGGGCCGAGAACCTCATGATCGTCGACCTCCTGCGGAACGACCTCGCCCGCGTGTCCGAGCCCGGGAGCGTCCGCGTGCCGGCCCTGTTCGAGCCCGAGCGCTACGAGACGGTCACGCAGCTGACGTCGACCGTCCGCGCCGCGCTCCGCCCGGACGCCGGGCTGGCCGACGTGCTCCGCGCGCTGTTCCCCTGCGGTTCGATCACGGGCGCGCCCAAGCTCCGCGCCATGCAGCTCCTCCGCGACCTGGAGGACGGCCCGCGCGGCGTCTACTGTGGGGCCATCGGCTACGCGGCGCCGGCGGCCGGGGGCGGGCTGGGCAGGGCCGCGTTCAGCGTCCCCATTCGCACGGCCGTCGTGGGCGCCGCTGGAGCGGGCCGCTACGACGTGGGCAGCGGCGTCGTGTGGGACAGCCGCGCGGACGCCGAGTACGCCGAGTGCCTGCTCAAGGCGCGCGTCCTGACCGACCTGTGACCGCCCCGCCCCGCCTGACCGAGACGATGCGGGCCGAGGGCGGGGCGGTCGCCCTCCTCGACCTCCACCTCGCGCGCCTCGCGCGGAGCGCCGATGCGCTGAGCTACGCGCTCGACGCCGACGCCGTGCGCCGAGCCGTCGAACACGCCGCCGTGTGGGCAGGGCGGGGCGGGGGAGAGGCGGCCCAGATCGTCCGCCTGACGCTCGGGCGGGGCGGCGACGCCGAGGTCGAGACGCGCCCGCTGGACGGCCGCCCGCTCCGCCTCGCCTGGATCGACCCGGAGCCGCTCGCCGAGGCCGGGACCGCGCTCTGCCAGCACAAGACGACGGCGCGCGCGCACTACCGCGCCCGCTTCGACCGGGCGCTCGCGCGGGGCGCCGACGAGGCCGTCTTGGTCAACGCCGCCGGGCTCGTGACGGAGGGCACGCGCACGACCGTCTGGGCCGAGCGGGGCGGCTGGCTCCTCACCCCGCCCCTCGCGGCGGGCGGGCTGGCCGGCGTGTTCCGCGCGCACGTCCTCGCGACGGACCCGCGCGCCGCCGAGGCGGACCTGACGCCGGACGACCTCCGCAACGCCGACCGTGTCCTCCTCACGAACGCCGCCCGTGGCTGGATGCCGGTCCGCCTGCTGCCCGCCCCGCCCGGAGACGGCCGCGGGGCGGGGTGAGGAGAAGAGGAACGGAGGAGGCGAGCACCCGCCTCTTCTCTTCTTCTCGTCCTCGCCTCTTCTCTACGTCGGGCGGGGCGGCGGACCCTGGGCGGGGCGGTCGGGGTACGCCCGGCCCCTCCCGACCCCCCGCCTTATGAACGGCCTCCTCGACCTCCTCGCCCAGAACATCGGCGGTCCGCAGATCGACCAGATCGCGCAGCGCATCGGCGCCGACCGCCAGCAGACGCAGACGGCGATCGGCGCGGCCCTCCCCGCCCTCCTCACCGGCCTCAACCGGAACACGAACGCGGCGGGCGGGGCGCAGAACCTGGCCCACGCGCTCGAGAACGACCACGACGGCTCGCTGCTCGACAACCTCGGCGGGTTCCTCTCGGGCCAGATGTCGGGCCGCCAGGCGAACGGCGGCGGCATCCTCGGCCACGTCCTCGGCGGCGAGCGGCCGCAGGTCGAGCAGGGCGTGGCGCAGGCGTCGGGGCTCGACATGGGCCAGATCTCGAAGCTCCTCCCGCTGCTCGCCCCGATCGTGATGGCCGCGCTCGGGCGCCAGAAGCGGCAAGGCGGCCTCGACGGCGGCGCGCTCTCCAGCATGCTCGGGCACGAGGCCACGCGGGCGCGGCAGGCGGCCCCGTCGGGCGTGCTCGGCGCGCTCTCCGGCTTCCTCGACCGCGACGGCGACGGGAGCATCCAGGACGACATCGCCGGGCAGGTCGGACAGGCCGCCCTCGGCAAGCTGTTCGGCCGGTAAGGAGCGACCAGCAAAGGATTGGCGAGCGACGGGCGGGGCGGCCGTCCTCACCACCCCGCCCGCGTCGTCCACGCCAGCCGGGGCGGGGTGGTCCGCCGTTGCGCCACCCCGCCCGCGCCAATCGCCTCCTGGGGCGGGGTGGCCTGGGCGGCGCGTTCCCGCCCCGTCCGTCTCGTCACCCCGCCCCTGTCCTGCTCGTCGCTCATCACCCGTACCCCTTCGCATGGACCGCTACCGCATCCGCCCCGGCGAGACCCTCCGCCTCGCCGAACGGTCCACCGACGACGACGGGGGGCTGACGAAGGACGAGGGGAAAGAGCGTCTGAAGGCCAACACCGAGCGGGCGCGGGACCTCCAGGAGCAGCTCTACGCCGAGGGGCAGCAGGCGCTCCTGTTCGTGTTCCAGGCGATGGACGCCGGCGGCAAGGACTCGACCACGGAGCACGTGTTCGGCCCGCTCAACCCGCAGGGCGTGAACGTGGCCTCGTTCAAGACGCCGACCGAGCTGGAGCAGCGCCACGACTTCCTGTGGCGCGTCCACGCGCAGGCGCCGCCGCACGGGCTCATCAAGGTGTTCAACCGCTCGCACTACGAGGACGTCTTGATCGTCCGCGTCCACGGGTGGGCCGCGCCCGACGTGATCGAGCGCCGCTACGACCACATCCGCCACTTCGAGTCGCTCCTCGCGGACGCCCGGACGCGCGTGGTCAAGGTCATGCTCCACATCTCCAAAGACTACCAGCTCGAGCGCTTCCGCCGCCGCCTCGAACGGCCCGACAAGCACTGGAAGTTCAACCCCGGCGACCTCGACGAGCGGAAGCTCTGGGACGACTACCGCCGCGCCTTCGAGGTCGCCATCGAGCGGACGACGACCGAGGCGGCGCCGTGGTACGTGGTCCCGGCCGAGACGCGGTGGTACCGGAACCTCGTGGTCAGCCAGATCCTCGTGGACACGCTGGAGGCCATGGACCCGCAGTACCCCGAGCCCACGTTCGACCCGGCCGACTACCCGCCGGGCTCGATCGCCTGACCGCCCCGCCCAAGGCTCCGGCCTCGGCATCGAGATCCCTCGTCGCTCCGCGCAGCCAGGGCGGGGCGGCTCAGGTGGCACACCCACCGTGAGGTCCGGTGTCAGCCGAGCACCGTCACGCGGACCGCGTTGGACCCTGCGTTCCCGTACCCCCCGCCACCGCACGCCGTGTAAGTAGGGACGTTGCCCGTCCCCACGACGTAGACCTCCGAGAGGTCGGCTCCGGCCCGGACCGAGTCGAGGAGGACTTCGGTGTCGATCACGAACGTTCCGGCCTCCCCGTCGAGGGGCTGCTCAAACAGCGTGGTCCCCGGGAAAAGACCGAGCCGCTCGTCTACGAGCGCCACCCCGACCCCCGACACGTTGCCGACGGCTTCCACGTCGGCCCGGAACCGGAACGGCTCTCCAATCCGGAGGGTGTCCCCTGGAGACGGCGACGTGATCCGGTAGTGGATCTGGGAAGGGGAGGTGATCCGGTCGTCGACTCCAAGCTCGGTTTCTGGTCCGGAGCGGCATCCTGCGGGCTCGGACGAGTCACAAGCCGTCAGCGAGAGCGTGAGAGCGACGAGGACGAGCGGGCGCATGGCTGCTGCGGAGAAGTGCGCGGAGAGAGCCGGTCCGCGGGCGCTCAGAGTAACACGCACGCCGCCGACCAACGAGCCGCCGCTTCTACACCACCGCTCTGCCCGGGCGGGGCGGCCGCCCCGCCCTCAGTACGGCGGGTTGAGCGTGTCCGGGTCGGCCGGCTCGTTCGACAGCTCCCAGTCCTCAAACCGCGCGAGGTCGTCGCGGATCGCCTTCATCACATAGGCCACGACGACGGCGTCGTCGAGGAAGCCCGTGCCGACGATAAAGTCGGGGATCAGGTCGAACGGGGTCACGAAGTAGAGGAGTCCCGCGGCGACGAAGGCGATCGACCGCCACGGGAGCCGCCGGTACTCGCCCCGCGTGATGGCCGAGCCCAGCCGAATAAGCCGGGGGATGTCGGCGCGGAGCGACCCGATCCGGCTCCGGTTGTCGCGGAGCTGGGCCTGCGACCGGCGGATGAGGGCGCGGAGGCGGCTGGGGCTGTCGGCGTACTCCTCGGCGTCGGCCTGGACGAGGTGGAGGCCGCGGCGGGCGAGCTGGCGGTCGGACTTGGACACGGCGGGCGGGGCGGGGCGGGGGGGCTGAGCGGGGCGGGGGGGAACCTACGCGGTCCGCCCCGCCCGGTTGCCGAGGCAGTCGGGGGGGAACGGACCACCCCGCCCGGCCGTGCCTCAGGCTGGCGCTCGATTCGCCCCGTCCGCTCCTGGGGCGGGGCGCCCTCGGCCGACCCCGGTGCAGCCGCCTCTACGTTTTCATCCCACTCCGATCCCGATGCCCACTTTGCTCTCCTCTGGGCGCCCGCTGGCGCTCGCTCTCGCAGCCCTCGCCGCCTCCGCCCCGCCCGCGGCCCAGACGTCGTACGGGTACGACGGCGGCTCGGCGGGCTCCGTGATGACCCAGGCCGGCCCCGTCGTCGTGCAGGCCCTCGTCGACGGCGACCTCGACCACCCGTGGGGCATGGCGTTCCTCCCCGACGGCCGGCTCCTCGTGACCGAGCGGCCAGGGCGGCTCCGCATCCTGGGCACCGACGGCGAGTTGTCGGGCGCCGTCGAGGGCACGCCGACCGTGTTCGCGCAGGGGCAGGGCGGTCTCCTCGACGTGGCGCTCGACCCGGACTTCGCCGAGAACGACCTCGTCTACCTCTCCTACGCCCGCCCCGGCCCCGAGGGAAGCGCGGCGACGGCGCTCGGCCGCGGACGCCTGGTGACGGGCGGGGCGGACGGCGAGGCCCGCCTGGACGGCTTCGAGGTCCTGTTCACGCAGGAGCCCTACGTCACCGGCCCGAACCACTTTGGCAGCCGGATCGCGTTCTCTCCCGACGGCCACGTGTTCTTGACGACGGGGGAGCGGTTCCAGTTCGACCCGGCCCAGGACCTCTCGAACCACCTCGGCACCGTCGTCCGCCTGAACCGCGACGGCTCGGTCCCCGACGACAACCCGTTCGTGGGCGACCCGGACGCTGAGCCCGAGGTGTGGTCGTACGGCCACCGCAACGTCGAGAGCGCGGCGATCGACCCCGAGACCGGCGACCTCTGGATCGCCGAGATGGGGCCGCTCGGCGGCGACGAGCTCAACCGCCCCGAGCCCGGCCGCAACTACGGCTGGCCGGTCGTGAGCTGGGGCATCAACTACGACGGCACCGCGATCCCCGACCCGCCCACGCGGCCTGACTTCGCCGACGCCGCCACGCACTGGTCGCCGGTCATCTCGCCGTCGGGCATGGCGTTCTACACCGGCCGCGTGTTCCCCGAGTGGACGGGCAGCGCGTTCATCGGGAGCCTCTCGCGCGAGGGCGTCGTCCGCGTGCGCCTCGACGGCGGGGCGGTGGCCGAGGAAGAAGTCGTCCCGCTCGGCGCCCGCGTCCGCGACGTGGAGCAGGGGCCGGACGGCTACCTCTACCTCCTGACCGACCAGGACGACGGCGACCTGTGGCGGCTGGCGCCGCTGGAGGCGGAGGACGAGTAGGCCACCCCGCCCGAGTGGAAGGCGGCCGGGCGGGGCGGGCGCTACCTCACGTCCCGCCGGTCCTCGACCTTGCCCAGCCGAACGAGCCGAGACCGGACTGCGCCGGTGGACCGCTGGTGCGAGGCCGCCAAGTCAGCCGCGGAAGCGCCTGCCTCAAACTGTGCCACGAGGTCTTTGTCCTCGCGCGTATCCCACGACCTCCCAGACCGCCCGGGCCGCGACACGGGCCGCACCGTTTCCTCCCCAGCGCGTCCGAGCGCTTCGACTCCGGTGTACAGCGCCCGCACCACGTCGGGGTGCTGGAGCGGACTCGCCGGATCGAATACGTCGCCGGTGATCGGGTCCACCCCGTTAGCGAGTACGCGCAGTAGCTGAGCGGCTCGGTTAGCGTCCACAAGCGGGCGGGGCGGGGTGACTGCGCAGAAACTACACAAGCCGCCCCGCCCAGGCATGGGGGAGCGTGCCGGTCGCCCTGAGCTTCGGCTCGTCACGGCAGACGACCGGGGCGGGGTGGCGCGCATCCCGGGAGCCGCCGCCCCGCCCCAGCGTACCTGCCCATCCCTTCTGCCTCTTCCTCCTCCATGAACAACTTCTTCCGCGCGATCATCGCCGGCTACGGCGCCAAAAAGCTCGGCGGCGGCTGCTTCTCGACCGTCCTCGTGTTCGTCCTGCTCTGGGTCCTCCTGGGCCAGTGCGGCGCCGCGCTCCCGCCCCCCGACGCCGACGCCGCCCCGCCCGCGGCCGTCGAGGCGCCCGCCCCGCCCGCGGAGCCCGCCGTCGCGCTCGTCCCCGCCGGCTGACGACTCGGGCGGGGTGGCTACTCCTGCGGGCCGAGCACGTCGTCGATCGTCAGCGTCTGGAGCGGCCCGAGGTCGAGCGCGCGGACCTCGTCCTCGATCGTCGCCCGGTCGCCCACGAGGACCACGGCCACGGCGGCGGGGTCGACGTACTCCGCCGCTACGCGCTCCAGGTCGTCCGCGGTGACGGCCAGCACGTCGCGGGTGTAGGTGTCGTAGGCGTCGAGCGGGAGGCCGTCGAGGTAGAGGGCGCCCACGAGCGCCGCCGTCCCGCGGACGGACCCGAACGGCTCGGGGAACGACAGCGCGAGGTAGTTCCGGGCCTTGGCGAGCTCCTCGTCCGGGACGCGCGTGCGGATGCCGTCGAGCTCGCGGAAAAACTCGGCGAGCGCCGGCCCCGTGACGTCCGTCTGCACGTCGGCCGAGGCCACGAACGGGCCGGCCACCGGCCGGAACGAGAACGACGACCCGGCCCCGTAGGTGTAGCCGTTCGTCTCGCGGAGATTCTGGTTGAGCCGGCTCGTGAAGCTCCCCCCGAGGATCGTGTTGAGCACCTGGAGCGCCGCGTAGTCCGGCGTCGACCGGGCCGCCCCGACGCGGCCGATGCGGACGACCGTCTGGGCCGCGCCGGGCTTGTCGACGAGGTAGACCTCGCGGCCGGTCACCTGCGTCGGCTCGGGCACCGCCCCGCCCGCGAGCGCGCCGCCCGCCCCGCCCTCGGGCCACGCGGCGGCGCCGAACAGGGCTTCGAGGCGCGGGGCGATGGCCGCGCGGTCGACCGCACCCACGACCACGAGCGCCGCGTTGCCGGGACGGACGGCCGCGTCGTGGAAGGCCTCGACGTCGGCGCGCGTGAGGGCGCCGACGGACGCCGGCGAGCCCGACGTCGGCCGGCCGTACGGGCTCGCGTCGCCGTAGAGCGTCTGGTCGACGAGGACGGATGCGATCGCGCGGGACTCGTCGCGGCGCTGGGCCAGCGACGTGAGCCGGCTCGCGCGGAGCCGCTCCAGCTCCGCCTCGGCAAAGGTCGGGCGGAGGGCCACGTCGGCAAAGAGCGCGAGGGCCGAGTCCAGCTTGGAGACCGGCGTGTGGAGCCGGACCTGGAGGCTCTGGAGGTCCGCCCGGCTCGTGAGGTCGATGCCCAGGTAGTCGACGGCGTCGGCCAGTTCGAGGGCCGTCCGGCCGCCGGCGCCCTCGTCCATCAGGTCGGCCGTGAGCGAGGCCAGCCCGCCCCGCCCCTCGGGGTCGGCCACGGCCCCCGCCTTCACCAGCAGGTCGACCTGGACGAGCGGCACGCCGGCCTTCGGGACGAACAGGACGGGCAGCCCGTTCGAGAGCTCGAACCGCTCGACGGCCGGCGGCTGGAACGCGGGCGCCGGCCCGAGCGCCGGCCGGTCGACGGTCTGCGCGCCGGCGGACCCGACGAGCGCGAGGAGAACGAGGCAGGCCGCGAGGCGGGCGGGGCGGGGCATGGTGGACGGGTGGCGAGCGATGAGTGACGAGTAACGGGCGGGGTGGCGGCTCGGGGCAGTGCGCCCGGACATGCTGCCCCGCCCGGCGCTGGACGAGTGCGAGGCGCGAGCCGACGGGGCGTTTGCTCTTTACCCGTCGCTCGTCACCCCTCTCTCAGTAGTCGCTCACGGCCGTCTCGCTGCCGGGAAGCGCGAGCGCCGGCTGGCCGGCGGGGACGACCGAGAGCGCCACGCGGCGGCCGAGCGGGAGGTACGACTGCGCCGCGTCCGTGAGGTCGCGCGGGCTGAGGGCCTGGAACCGGGCGAGGTCCTCCTCGAAAAAGTCCGGCGTGCCGGTAAACGTGAGGTACCCGTTGAGCTGGTCGGCCTTGCCGCCGACGCTCTCGAGCCCGTCGAGGAACGACGACTCGACCCCGTTCACGACGCGCTCCAGCTCGCGCGCCGAGGGCGGGGCGGTCTGGAGCCGGACGATCTCCTCGTCGACCACGGCCCGGAGGTCGTCGGCCGAGGTCCCGGGCCGGGCCGTCGCGATCACGTAGAACGCCCCGCCCAACTGCGACCCGCTCTGGAACGCGTACACGTCCTGTGCGATCTGGAGGTCGTACACGAGCCGCTTGTAGAGCCGGCTGTTTTTGCCGCCCGCGAGCACCTGCGAGAGCGCGGTCAGCGCCGCGTCGCCGGCGGCGTACTGGGGCACGGACGGCCACGCGAGGTAGAGCCGCGGGAGCTGGACCTGGTCCTCCAGCACGAGCCGCGTCTCGTCGCCCCGGGGCGTCGTCACGACCGTCTGCGGCGGGGGCTCGGGGCCGCGCGGGATCGGCCCGTACCACTGGGTCACGAGCCGCCGGGCCTCGGCGACGTCGATGTCGCCGGCCACGACGAGGCTCGCGTTGTTCGGTGTGTAGTAGGTCTCGAAAAACTGCGTGACGTCGTCGTAGCTCGCCGCCGAGAGGTCGGCCATGGACCCGATGACGGGCCAGCGGTACGGGTGGCCCTCGGGGTAGAGCGCCTGGCCCAGGATCGGGAGGGCGAGCCCGTAGGGCCGGTTCTCGTACGACTGCCGCCGCTCGTTCTTGACCACGTCGCGCTGGCCGTCGACGCTCTCGGGCGTCATGGCGTCGAGGAGCCCGGCCATGCGGTCGGCGTCGAGGAAGAGCGCGAGCGCGAGCGCGTTCGAGGCCGCGTCGATGGTGTAGTTGGTCCGGTCCGTGGTGGTGGAGCCGTTGGCGCCGCCGCCGGCCTCTTCGAGCCACGCGTCGATGGCGCCCTCGGGCACGTTCGCCGAGCCCTCGAACATGAGGTGCTCGAACAGGTGCGCGAAGCCGGTCCGGCCGGGCGCCTCCTGCGCCGAGCCCACGTGGTACCACGTGTTCACGCTGACGACGGGGATCGTCGCGTCGCGGTGCAGGACCACGTCGAGCCCGTTCGGGAGCTGGAACCGCTCGAAGTCGACGGACAGCTCGGGGCCGCTCGCGACGAGCGGGGCGGCCACGTCCACGCCGTCCGCGGGGGGCGGGGCGGTCTGCGGGGCGGGCGCCGTCGCCACCCCGCCCCGCCCGGGCGCGCCCGGTTCCACCCCGCCCGGCGAGGTCGTCGCGCAGCCGGCGGCCGTGACGAGGAGGGCGAGGGCTCCGAGGCGGGCGGGGCGGCGCATGGCGGGGTGGTGAGGGCGGGGCGGCGAACATACGCGCGCGCCGCGCCTTACTCCGAAGCGCCTTACTCGAACGAGACGCCCGCGAGCGAGCCCTCGGCCGTGACGACGAGCACGCCGTCTTCGACGCGGACGTCCGACACCTCCACCCCGCCCAGGTCGATGCCGCCCACGTCGGACAGGTCGAAGAGCGGGTTGACCTCGGCGCCGACGAGGTCGGCCACGCGGCCGCCCAGCCCGAGCCCGGCCGCGCGGACCTCGGCCACGTCGAAGCGGAGGCGCGGGCCGTCGCCGCGGACCGTGCCGGTCACCTCGATGTCCGCCCCGCTCGGGAGCGGGAGCCCGGCGATGTCGGGCTGGAGGCGGAGGACGAGCACGTCAGGCGCGCGGACCTCGGCCGTCGCCTCGCGGACGCGGCCGCTGGCCTCGACGTACGCCGCCAGGTCGGACGGGCGCACGCGGACGTCGGCGCGGACGCGCTCGGCCCGTTCGAGGCGGCTCTCGCCCCGGTCGAACCGGACGCCTTCGAGCACGGCGTCGAGCCGGTCGAGCGCGGGCGCCTGGGCGGGGCGGACGCGCTCGCCGACGATCGTGACGCGGTCGGCCGTCCCGTCGCCGGCGTCGAGCCCCTCGAACGAGACCTCGTAGCGGTCGGCGGGGCCGATGGCGCCCTGGAGCGCCTCCTCGACGCGCTCCTCCGCGATCGAGGTCGGGCTGCACCCCGCCCCGCCCAGGGCGGCGAGGGCGAGGAGGAGCAGGGCGGGGCGGAACGGGAGGGTCGGCACGGTCGATGCGGGCGGGGTGGGGGAGAGGAACGGGCGGGGCGGCCGCAAACGTTCCGCCCCGCCCGGACCGCGGCGCGTCCTCACGGCGGGGCGGGCGGGGCGGCTACCGCGACGCGCGGATCGCGTCGACGGCCGCCGGGTCTTCGAGCGCCGTCACGTTGCCCAGGTCGCCGTCGAGGTGGGCCGCGCGGACCACGCGGCGCATGACCTTGGCGTTGCGCGTCTTCGGGAGCGCGTCGGCAAAGCGGACGTCCCGGGGCTTGAGCGCCTTCCCCAGCGCGTCCGTCACGCGGCCGACGAGCTCGGTGCGGAGCGCCTCGGACGCTTCGGCCCCGCTCGCCAGCACCACGAACGCGACCACGGCCTGCCCCTTGACGTCGTCGGGGACGCCGACCGCCGCGCTCTCGAGCACGCGCGGGTCCGCGTTGAGGGCCGCCTCGACCTCGGCCGGGCCGAGCCGCTTGCCGGCCACCTTCATGGTGTCGTCGCTGCGCCCGAGCAGGAACCACTGGCCGTCGGCGTCGACCGCCGCGAAGTCGCCGTGGACCCAGACGCCGGGGAGCCGGCTCCAGTACGCCTCGTGGTAGCGGTCGACCGCCCCGCCCTCGGCGCCCGCGCCCGCCCCGCTCGCCGCCCCGCTCGCGGGGGCGGGGCGGTCCCAGAACCCGCGCGTCATGCCGATCCACGGCTGGCGCACGACGAGCTCGCCGACCTCGCCGCGCACCGGGCGGCCCGCCTCGTCGACCACGTCGGCGTCCATGCCGACGACCGGGCCGGAGAACCCGCACGGCTTGAGCGGCTCGACGTGGTTGCCGCACACGATGCCGCCCGAGATCTCGGTGCCCCCGGAGTAGTTGAGGATGGGCTTCGAGGCGTCCAGGACGGTCTCGAACAGCCACCGCCAGCTTTCGGGGTCCCACGGGCTCCCCGTCGAGCCGACGGCGCGGAGCGCGCTCAGGTCGTGGCGTTCGACCGGCTCGGCCCCGTGCGGCATGAGCGCGCGCACGAGCGTCGGCGAGAGCCCGAGGAGTGTGACCCCGTGGCGTTCGCACAGCGCCCACGTGCGGTCGGGCGCGGAGCCGCCGTCGGGCGCGGCGTCGGGCGCCCCGTCGAACAGGACCATCGTGGCCCCGTTGAGGAGCGCGCCGAACACGAGCCACGGCCCCATCATCCAGCCCATGTCGCTCATCCACCACACGACGTCGCCGGCGCCGACGTCCATCGGGTGCCGCATGTCCTGGGCCGCCTTGATGGGGAACCCGCCGTGCGTATGGACGGCGCCCTTGGGCGTGCCCGTGGTCCCGCTCGTGTACAGGAGGAGGGCCATGTCCTCGGCCGCCGTGTCCTCGGCCGCCCCGCCCCCCGCCTGGCCCGACGCCATGAGGACGTCCCACGGCACGTCGCGGCCGTCCGTGAGCGGGGCGCCGGTCCCCAGCCGGTCGACCACGAACACGGTCTGGACGCTGGGGACGTCGGCGAGCGCCTCGTCGGCCACCTCCTTCATGGGCACGGCGCGGCCCCGGCGCGGGGCGGCGTCGGCGACGACGAGCGCGCGGGCGGCCCCGTCGCGGAGCCGCGTCGCCACGGCCTCGGCGCCGTAGCCTGAGAACAGCGGCAGCACAACCCCGCCCACGCGGGCGATGGCCAGGAAGGCGACGACGATCTCGGGCGTCATCGGGAGGTAGAGCCCGACGGCGTCGCCCCGCCCGATGCCGTGCGCGCGGAGCCCGGCCGCGCACGCCTCGACGGCCTGGTGGAGCTCGGCGTAGGTCATCGTCCGCACATCGCCCTCCTCGCTCTCGTAGCGGACCGCGTCGCGGTCCCACGTCTCGGTCCCCGCCCAACGGTCGAGCGCGTTGTGCGTGACGTTCATCCGCCCGCCGGCGTACCACTGCGGCCGCTCCACCCCGCCCGACGTGTCGAGAATCTGGGTGTAGGGCGTCGAAAACTCAACGCCGAGGTCGTCCAGCACGGCGTCCCAGAACCGGCCCACGTCGTCGAGCGCCCACGCCTGGAGCGCGGCGTACGAGTCGAGCCCCTGGCGCCGCCAGAACCGCGCGAGGTTCGTGCCGGCCACGTGCTCGGGAGTCGGGGACCAGGCGACGGCTTGGCCAAACGGGAAGTCGGACACGGGCAGACCCAAGGGGCGGGGTGGAGCGGGGCGGGGGCGGCCGCCGGGCGGGGCGGCACAAAAAAAGCGGGGCGCGCCCAGAGGCGCGCCCCGCCAAACCTACCGCCCCGCCCGAGCCGCGGGCGGGGCGGTGCCGACTAGACGGCGTCGCGGCGGGTGGCCGCCACAGCCGGGAGGTCGTGCGGCGACCCGACCACGCCGCCCGCGATCGCGGCGACGGCGCCGAGCAGGAGGGCGATCGCCGACCACAGGGCCGCCGTGCCGAGCGCGTCGGTCGCATCCTCGGCCACGCGCGGGGCCTCCTCGCGGACCGTCTGCGCGGCGGACTCGACGTTGGCGCGGAGCGAGGCCGCCTGGTCCTCCCACTGGCTCACCGTCTGGCGCGCTTCGGCCTCGGACAGGTCCGTGTTGGCGGCCAGCGTCTGGATCAGGTCCTCGCGGTTCGCCTCCGAGACCGGCGCCGTGGTGCCGAGCGTCCGGTCGATCGCATCGCGGACGTCCTGACCGGCGGACTCCGGCGTCGTCACCACGTCGCGGGCGAGCTGGGCCGCCTCGTCCTGGATCTGCGAGAGGTCGATGTTCTGGAGCTGGTTCTGGATCGCCTGGCCCGCTTCCGGCGCTACGGCCGCGGCCGCCCCGCCCACGGCGGTGCCAACGGCCCCGAGGCCGCCGCTCACGACCGACTGGACCCCGTTAAGGACCGAGCCAACGCCCGACGCGAGAAAGTACATGCCGACGATCGTCGCGACGCCCCACGTCACCAGACCGTGGATGCCGCCGTCGACCTTGCGCGGCATCCCGGCCAGCCGCCCGGCCACCCAGCCGCCGGCGAACAAGGCGATCAGGCCGCTGATGATGAGCCAGATGCCCTGGCCCGTCCCGAACCCGCCCAGCGTGTCGTCGCTGGTCGCCGGGTCGAACGTGCCGAGCCCGATGCCCAGCCCGAACAGGTAGAGGAGAAAGTGGACGACGGCGGCCACGACGGCGCCGGCGAGAATGGCCCCCCACGAGACTCGCTTGATGGCGGCGCTCAGGCGGCCATAGTCGGTCGGTCCGTATTCGTAGGCGTGGTGGGGGTGGTCTTCCGTGACGTGTGTAGCAGGAATGTGGGCCATGTGGAGGGGGGTGATGAAGAGGGGAGCCGGCCGGTGCGGTGCACGAGCCGGATCGTGCTCTTACCGCTTTAGTGCCCGGACGATCCGCCGCCCCGCCTCAGGCCAGCCTCGGGGCGGGGTGGAGGCTCCGCTCGCAGGGGCGGCAGGGCGGCGCAACGGCCTGGAGGAGCGCCAGGAGGGGGGCGACGCGGGATCCTTAGGCGCTTGCGAGGGCAAACCCCTACGCAAAGCTAGGGGCACTCGGCGGAACGCCGTAGGGCGGGGAGGAGATACAACACGCCACTCCTTCACACGACCCGCCGTCCCCTCTCCCAGTATGGCCTCTCCCAACACTCCGAAATCCACGTCGGGCTCGACCGCCGGTAAGGCGAAAGCCGCCGCCTCGAGCACGGCCGACGACGCCAAGAAAGCGGCGTCCGACGTCGCAGACACGGCCAAAGATGCCGCCTCGGACCTCGCGCAGCAGGCGAAGTCGGAGGCCAAAGACCTCGCGCAGCAGGCCAAGTCGAAGGCGGCCGACCGGGCCTCCGAGCAGAAAGAGAAGGCCACGGGCGTCCTCTCGGACGTCGCCACGGCCCTCCACGACACCAGCGACTCGCTCCGCGACCAGGACCAGGACGCGTTTGCCCGCTACGCCGACCAGGCGGCCGACCAGGTCGAGCAGTTCACGTCGGCGGTCCGCGACCGGAGCGTCGGTGAGATCCTCGACGAGGCGGAGCGGTTCGCTCGCCGCGACCCCGGCCTGTTCGTTGGCGGCGCGTTCCTGCTCGGCATCTTCGGCGCCCGCTTCCTCAAGGCCTCGGACGACGGCCCGTCGGGCTCCACGTCCCGGTCGTCGTCGCGCATGAGCGGGGCGGGGCGGTCGATGCCGTCCCGGACGACGGGTACGACGGGCCGGACCACCGGCGACCCGTTCCCGACCGGCTCGGGCCGCCCGATGGACCGCGCGCTCTCGACGCCGCTCGTCCCCGGGTCGACCGGCACCGCCGGCGCCTCGTCGGCCGGCACGTCGACGACGGGCACTGGACGGACGACCTCCTAAGACATGGCTGATTCCCGAACCACCCCGCCCCCGCCCGACACGGTCGCCCTCGTTGAGGGCGACCCGGCTCCGGCCGCGCCGCGCGACGACCGCTCGATCGGCGACCTCCTCTCGGAGCTGACGTCGGAGACGACGACGCTCGTCAAGCAGGAGATCCGCCTCGTTAAGGCTGAGGCCACGCAAGAGGCCCGCGAGGCCGGCCGCGCCATCGGCGCCGCCGCCGCCGGCGGAGCCGTTGCCTACGCCGGCCTCATCCCGATCCTTATCGGCATCGGATGGGGACTGGGCCAGCTTTTCGGCGAGGACCTCATCTGGCTCGGCATCCTCATCGTCGGCATCATCGCGGCCATCATCGGCTACGTGATGCTGAAGAAGGGCCTCGACCAGATCAAGCAACTCTCCCCGCCCCTCGACACGACTGCTCAAACCCTCAAAGAGGACAAACAATGGATCAAGGAAGAGACCCGGTAACGGGCACACCCGCCGCCCCGCCCGTGGACACCACGCGCACGTCGAGCAACCCCGACGCCATCGCCCACGACATCCGCGAGACGCGGGCCGAAATGGACGAGACGATCGACGCGCTCGGCGCCAAGCTGGACCCGTCGAACCTCGCCGATCAGGCAAAGGAGGCGATCAGCGACTCGGCTAAGGACTACGGCTCGCAGCTTATGGATACGGTCAAGGACAGCTCAGTCCTCGACACGATCAAAGAGAACCCCATCCCGGCCGCCGCCGTCGGCCTGTCGGTCGCGTGGCTGCTCTCGAAGATGGGAGAGTCCGAGGCCGACCGCCACCGCCACGAGCGCTACATCGCCACTGGCGACCCGTACTACGCGCCCCGCCGTCGCGGCTACGCCCGCTACGAGGAGGTCGAGACGCGTGGGTACACCTACAACCCGTACACCGGCGCCCCCTACGCCCGCTCGGGCTCAGGCAACGGCGACGAATCGATCATCGACAAGGCCAAGGACGCGGCGTCGGACGCCGTCGACACCGTCAAGGACAAGGCCTCGGACCTGACCGACTCGGCCAAGGACCGGGCCTCCGACCTCGCGAGCGGGGCGGGCGACCGGACGCACCGGGCCGGCGGCCAGCTCCAGCGCTACGAGCGTCGGGCGGAGTCGTGGCTCGACCGCCAGATGAGCCAGAACCCGCTGGCCGTCGGCGCCGTCGCGCTCGCCGCTGGCGCGCTCGTCGGCCTCTCGATCCCCGAGACCGACTTCGAGGACGACCTGATGGGCGAGCAGGCGGACTCAGTCAAGGACCGGGCCGGTGATGCGGCGTCGGGCACGATCGAGAAGGCGCGGAACGTGGCCACGGACGTCGCCGAAAAGGCCGGCGCCGAGGCCCGTAAGGTGGCCGACGACGCCAAGTCCAAGGCGAAGGACGTCGCTGACGACGCGAAGGGCAAAGCAAAGGACGTCGCCGACGATGCCACCTCGAAGGCGAAGAGCTCCGCGAGCAGCGCCACGAGCAAGAGCAAAAGCACGTCGTCCAAGACGAAAAAGTCGTAAGGCGACCACCCCGCCCCGACGACAATGCGGGCCGCTCCTCCGGGGGCGGCTCGCTTTCGTTTGGACACTTGGGCGGGGTGGAGCCTTGGGGCGGGGCGGGCGCACGACCACCCCGCCCTAAGGCTCCGCCCTCAGCCGTGGCGGACGACGTACGACGAGCGGGGGGCCGGGGCGGGGTGGGCAACCTGAGCCACGAGCAGGCACGTGTCGTCGTGGCGGACCCCGTCGGTCCACGCCCGGATGCGGTCGACGAGCGCGGCGCCGACGGCGTCGGGGGGCAGGCGGCACGCTCCGCCGAGGGCGGACCGCATGCGACCGACCCCGAACAGGTCGCCCGCCGCGTTGCGGGCCTCGGTGATCCCGTCGGTGTAGAGGGCGACAAGGTCGCCGGGGCCGAGCGCTACGACGTCCGGCCCGTCCTGCTCCCAGTCGGGGAGGACTCCGAGCGGGAGGCCGCCGCAGGCGACGGGCTCGACCGCCCCGCCCGATCCGTCTAAGCGAGCGACGAGCGGGGGCTCGGCCCCGGCGACGGCGAACTGCACGGCGCCGGCCTCGACGTCGACGACAGCCACGGCAGCGGCCACAAACGGTGGCGTTTCCGGCTCGCTGGCGACGCCCGGCCCCGAAGCGTAGAGGTACCCGTTGAGGCGGGCGAGAGCGGCGGGCGGGGCGTGTCCTTCGAGAAGGAGCGTGCGGAGCATGAACTTAGCCTGCGCCGTGTGCGCGGCCGCCTGGAGCCCTTTCCCCATCACGTCACCGACGACGAGCGCGGTCCGCCCCGCCCCCAGATCCACGACGTCGAAAAAGTCGCCGCCGACGAGCGCCTCGTCCGAAGCCGGTCGGTAGACCGTGTGGACGCGGAGGCCGGTCTCGTTCGATGCCAGCGCCTGGAGGAGCGGGCGTTGAAGGGCTTCGGCGATGCGCCCCTGGTGCTCGGCCCGCTCGGCCAGCGTCCGCTCAGCCTCTTTCTGGGCCGTCACGTCCTGGGCGACTCCAAACGCCTGCGTCGGCCGCCCGTCAGCGTCGCGGGCAAAGACGGTCTCGCGCGCGCTCAGCCACCTCCAGCGGCCGTCGCGGTGGCGGACCCGGTACTCGAAGGCGGCGAACGCGCCGTCGGGGAGCGCGTCGCGCTCGGCCACGAACGCCGGCCACCGCGCGAGGTCATCGGGGTGGACGAGCCCATTGACGCCGCGGCCCATCGCCCGCATCTCGGAGGCCGTGTACCCCGTCACCTCGGCGACCTCGCGGTTGAACCACATGTTCCGGCCCGCCGCGATGTCGAACAGGTAAACGATGTCGGGGATCGTGACGAGGAGCGCCCGTGCGAGCCGCTCGCTCGCGTCCCGAGCCGTCTCGGCCTCCTGGAGCGCGGTCCCATCGCGGAGCAGGACCAGCCGCCCGCCGTCGGCCGTGTCCAGGCTGTCGGCCCCACGCCACAGATGGTCGCCCAAGACGCGCTCGGCGTCGCGCCCGACGACGGCCGCTGCGTCGCCGACCAGAATCGCGGCCGGCCCGTTGAGGTCTACCACCCGCCCCGCCCCGTCGACCCGGAGCACGGCCGATCCGAGCAGCCCGGCCGCCCGAGACACGGCGTCGCCGTCGGCCGCCGTGAGCAGGGCGGGGCGGGACGGCGCGGTGATCGCTACCGGGCGGTCAGGACCGGACGAGGTGGGGCGGGCGGGCATGCGGTGGAAGATGGGGCCACCCCGCCCGTGCCGGTCCGGCACCTGGGGCGGGGTGGGAAAGAGTACCCACGACCACCCCGCCCGCGCCCGCGGAACAGGGCGGACCCGTGCTCCTTTCTCGCACACGATTTGATCAGGGCGGCCGTCCTGATCCCCGTGGCGCCACCCCGCCCTCCTGAGGACGGAGCGTCGGGCGGGGTGGTCGCACGCGGCGTCGGTGGGGGACGAGTCCGGCGCACCGCCGGCGCCGACTGACGACTGGGGGCGCCGTTTCGCGTGGTAAGAGAGAGAAGGGGCGGAGCCCGGCCGCCCTTGTTCCTCGACCTCACCAGCCTTCCCCGACCCATGCCCCAGTTCGACATCGAGACCTACGAGGTCCACAGCACCGCCTTCCCCAAATGGCACCGACGCTACCTGATGCTCGTCAGTCCAGACCTCTCCCACGGGATCCGGCACCGAGTCCACATGCACTTTAGCTCCTCGCCAATGACTTTCAACAACGGGCGCATGATCGGTGTCGCAGGGAACGTCGGGGGACTCAACTTCGACGGAGTGAACTTCGCGGTATACTTCCGAGACAGCGCGTTCGACGAGATCTACGAGATCCTGCGGAGTGAAAACCCGGTCTCGTTCAAGTACTTCCTCCGCGACATCGCAACGGCTCCAGAGGCCACGGCCAAGTGGGTCTCTTCAGCGGGGATCGTGACGGGGCCGGAGCGTCTCGGCGAGGGGCCGGCCGACGCCGACGCCGGGCTCCTCCAGGCCCGGATGCTGCTCGGCGACCTCGCGCCCTCCGGCGACGGCCTGGAGCACGCCGTGCAGGAGCCGGAGGCGGCGTAACCCTCCACCCCGCCCGCGGCCTCAGCACATGACCGCCCCGCCCTCGACGTGAGGGCGGGGCGGTACCGTTGGGGCGGGGTGGCCTAGCCGCGCGCGGCGTCGATAGGCGGCGAGTCCGGTACCGCGCCCGCGGCGCCGTCGCCCGACACCGTCGCGCCGGGCGGGATGGGGGCGGCGTCGGGGAGCGGGTGCCCGTGCTTCTCGGGCTGCCACGAGAGGACGTAGTCCGGCGACTCGATCTCGAGCGCCGTCTTCGTCAGCTTGAGCGGCCGGAACGTGTCGACCATGACGGCCAACTCGTGCGTCTCTTTCGCCCCGATCGACGCCTCCGTCGTGCCCGGGTGCGGGCCGTGCGGGATGCCTCCGGGATGGAGCGTAAAGCTGCCCCGCCCGATCCCCTTGCGCGACATGAAGTCGCCCTCGGCGTAGTACAGGACCTCGTCGGAGTCGATGTTCGAGTGGTTGTACGGGGCCGGGATCGAGTCCGGGTGGTAGTCGAACAGGCGCGGGACGAACGAGCACACGACGAACCCATTCGCCTCGAACGTCTGGTGCACCGGCGGCGGCTGGTGGATGCGGCCCGTGATTGGCTCGAAGTCGTGAATCGAGAACGTGCTCGGGTACATGTAGCCGTCCCACCCGACGACGTCGAACGGATGGTAGCGGTACACGAACGGGAACAGCTTTCCGTGCTTCTTGATGAGGACTGTAAACCGCCCTTCCTGGTCCACCGTGTTGAGCTCAGTCGGCGGGTGGAAGTCGCGTTCGCAGTACGGGCTGTGCTCCAGGAGCTGGCCCACGTCGTTCCGGTACCGCTTGGGCGGCCGGAAGTCGGTTGGCGCCTCCATCACGAGCAGCCGCGGCTGCGTGCCGCCGTCGAAGGCCCAGCGGTGCGTGATCGTCCGCGGGACGTGGACGTAGTCGCCGGCCTCGAACTCAACCGTCCCCAGCACCGTCTCGAGCCGCCCCGCCCCGTCGTGGACGTAGACGAGCTCGTCGTGCGTGGCGTTTTTGTAGAACGTGTCCTCGGGCATCGACTCCGTCGGCGCGCAGAGCGCCATGTCGATGTCCTGGTTGCCCATGATGTAGCGGCGGCCGCTCAGCCAGTCGCCGCCGGGCTCGACCTTCGGTCCCAGAAAGTGCCGGTGCTTGAGGAAGGCATCCTCGACGTACTCCGCTCCGAAGTCTCGGGGCTCCTCCACCGCCTCCACGAGCGTCGGCGGGTGGATGTGGTAAGCGATCGAGCCGATTCCCGAGAACCCCTCCTCGCCCAGCACCTCTTCAGTGTAAAGCGCCCCGTCGGGCCGCGCGAACTGCGTGTGCCGCTTGGGGGGGACGTTGCCGAGGCGGTGGTAGAAAGACATGGCGGGGAGGGATGGAGGGATAGGGGATGGGGGGACGGGCGGGGCGGGGTGGGGCCGGGACTCTGCTCGTCCCTCGGTGCCTCCATCCCGCATCCCTCTTACAGATTCCCGCGCCGCTCCTGCTCGCGCTCGATGGCCTCGAAGAGGGCCTTGAAGTTGCCCTCGCCGAACGTCCGGGCGCCCTTGCGCTGGATGATCTCATAAAACACCGTCGGGCGGTCCTCGACGGGCTTGGTAAAGATCTGGAGCAGGTAGCCGTCCGGGTCGCGGTCGACCAGGATGCCGAGCTCGGCCAGCTGGTCCACGGGCTCGTCGATCTGGCCCACGCGGCCCTGGAGCTGCTCGTAGTAGTTCGTCGGGACGGTCAGGAACTCGACGCCGCGGGCGCGGAGCTTCGAGACCGTGTCGAGGATGTCGTCCGTCGCGAGCGCAATGTGCTGGACGCCAGCACCGTCGTAGAAGTCGAGGTACTCGTCGATCTGGCTGCGCTTTTTGCCCTGGGCCGGCTCGTTGATCGGGAATTTGATCCGCTCGTTCCCGTTCGACATCACCTTCGACATCAGCGACGAGTACTCGGTCTGGATATCGGAGTCGGTAAAGGTGAGCAGGTTGCGGAAGCCCATCGTGTCCGAGTAGTACTGGACGTACTTGTTCATGTCGCCCAGGTGCACGTTCCCGACGCAGTGGTCGACGTACTTCAGGCCGACGCCCTCGGGCTTCCAGTACGGATTGTCGTACGCCTCGAAGCCCGGCATGAACAGGCCGTCGTAGTCCTTGCGCTCGACGAACGTGTGGATGGTGTCGCCGTAGGTGCCCATCGCCGAGACCACGACCTCGCCGTCGTCGTCGCTGAGGACCTGGGGCTCCCGGACGGCCGTGGCGCCGCGCTTGGTCACCTCCTCGAACGACTTCCGGGCGTCGTCGACCCAGAGCGCGATGTCCTTGACGCCGTCGCCGTGCTTCGCCACGTGCTGGGCGATGGGGTGGTCGGAGCGGATGGCGGTCGTGAGCACGAACCGGACTTTGTCCTGGACCAGCAGGTAGCTCGCCGAGTCGCGATGGCCGGTCTCCGGCCCGCGGTAGGCCTTGATCTCGAAGCCGAAGCACGAGGCGTAGTAGCGCGCGGCCTGCTTGGCGTTGCCCACGTAGAACTCGATGTGGTCGGTCCCGTTGATGGGCAGGAAGTCGTCCTCGACGTGGTCGGGGGCGCCCTTCAAGCTCAGGCCCGCCTTTTCGGCCGTGTCCGCGTTCGTCTGCTGCGCGGCTGGCTCCGTGGCGACGGCGCCGAGGGCCGAACCGTCGCCGCTCTCGGTGGCGGGGTCGGACGTGAGATCGGCGGGATTGGGTTGCGTGCTCATGGGATGTAGAAAAGCGCTTTCGGAGAGGGACGTGTGCGTTGGACGGCTGCCGGCTCAGGCCGTTCCGGCGACCGCTGGGCGGGGCGGCGACCGAAGGTACGGGACCCGCTGCCCCGCCCGCGGGTTCGAGCCCGCGCCCCAGGACCGCCCCGCCCCGTCATGCCGCAGTTCGAGACCGCCCCGCTTAACGGCCCCTCCGCGTTCGTCCGTGCCCGGAGCGCCGAGGGCGCCGTCGCCGACGCGGCGGGGCGGGACGTCGAGGCCGTCGAGGTTGGCGACGCCGAGGCGGGGAGCGGGTGGCGCGAGGCGACCGTCGACGGCGCGCCGTGGGGGCGCGTCCGCCCGCGCGACCGGATGCGGTTCCGGCGCGATTGAGCGGCCGGGGTGGGGCGCGAGCGGGTCAGCGGGGGCAGCTGTTTCGCGGGATCCGGCCGGTGGCCCCGAAGGTGCACGCGACAGGACCGAACCACCCCGCCCCGACGTGTCCGTCCGCCTCGAACCGCTCGCGCTGCGCCACGCCGCTGCCTACCAGGCGCTCGCCGCCGACGCCCGCGTCGCCGCGACCACGCTCGTTCCGCACCCCTACCCGCCCGATGGCGCCGTCCGCCACGTGCGATGCGCCGTGGGCGCCCGCGACCGCGACGAGGCCTACTCGTTTGCCGTGATCGAGGGCGGAAACGGGCAGGCGGGCGGGGTGGAGACCGTCGTCGGCTCGTGCAGCCTCAAGCACGTCGACCGCGAGGCGGGGCAGGCCGAGGTCGGTTATTGGATCGGCGTCCCGTTCTGGGGGCGAGGCTACGCGACCGAGGCGGTCCGGCTGGCCGCTCGCGTCGCGTTCGACGAGCTGGGCCTCGACCGCGTCGTCGCTGAGGTGCTGGAGACGAACCCGGCCTCGGCGCGCGTGCTGGAGAAGGCGGGGTTCGACGTTGTCGGTCGGTTTGCCAACCCGCACGCGCGGTACCTCGGGGCGCCGACCGTGCTCTACGACCTCGCCCGCCCCGCCCACGTCCGCCTTGCGCGGACGGACTGAGCCGGACCGCCTGCGCCCGAACGCGGGGCGGGGTGGTGCGTAGGCCCGGCCCCCTCCTGCTGCTGCCGATGCCGACCGCCCGCCCCGCCCGCTCTGCCTTTCTCCCAGTGCTCGGCCTCACCCTGGCCGCCGCGCTCGCCGGGTGCGCCACGACCGCCCCGCCCGAGGCGCCCGCCTCCGCGGCGGTGGCCGAGGCGGAGGCCCCGCTCGCGGTCCGGTGGGCGCGGCGCTCGGCCGAACACGACGCGCTCTTCCTCCAGACGTACCGTGCGGCGGCCGAGCACCTCCGCGCCGCCGCCGACACGGTCGCGGGCGATTGGGGCGTGATCCTCGACGCCGACGAGACGATCCTCGACAACTCGCTCTACCAGCAGGAGCGGGCCGCGGCCGGGCTGGACTACACGCCCGAGAGCTGGAACGCCTGGGTCCGCCGCGAGGCGGCGCCGGCGCTGCTGGGCGCCGTCGCGTTCACGGACGAGGTGCGGGCGCTGGGCGGCCGCGTGGTCGTGGTCACCAACCGGGACGAGGCCGTGTGCCCCGAGACGCGGGCCAACTTGGCGGCCGTCGGCGTCGTCGCGGCGGCCGTCCTGTGCCGGACGGACGAGGGCGACAAGACCGCACGCTTCGAGGCCGTCGAGCGGGGCGGGGCGGACGGCCTCCCCGCCCTCCGCGTCGTGATGTGGATCGGCGACAACATCCAGGACTTTCCCGGGCTGGGCCAGGACGCCCGGCTCGCGGGCGGGGCGGGACTCGGCGCGGTCGGCGGGCGCTACTGGGTGCTCCCGAACCCCATGTATGGCTCGTGGACTGGGAACGCGGAGTAAGGCGGGCGGGGTGGTGAGCCCGGGCGGCCGCCCCGCCCTACGCCGCCCCGCTCACTCCGCCGTGGCCTGCGCGGTGATCCACTCCGTGAGCAGGTCGAGCACGGCCGGCGCGACGGTCGTCTCGGTGCGCCCGATCTCGTCGGGGAGCCCGGTCGTCGCCGGCTGGAGCCAGTGGTTCACGCCGTCCACGACGACGACGGTGCCGCGGCTCCCAAGGGCGTCGCGGAGCGCGGGCTCGTTCGCGTCCGGCGGCGTGAACAGGTCGGCCGAGCCGACGACGGCGAGCGTGGGCACGCGGACGGCCCGGAGCGCGGGCGCGGGGTCGTAGCGGACAAAGTCGCGGTACGGGCGCGACGTGTGCGCGCGGACGGCCCCGTCGAGCGCCTCGCCCGACCACCCCGCCCCGGCAAAGGCGGCGCGGACGCGCCGGGCGGCGTCGGCGGAGTCGGCGTCGGAGCGGGCGGCCGCGACGACCTCTGCCATGACGGACCGGGCCGCGTCGACCTCGGAGGCCGGGGCGCCGGTGGCGGCCACGAGCCGCGGCGTCTGCTCGGCGAGCGCGTCCCCGATGGGCGTGGCCGGGGCGGCGAGGAGGACGAGGAACGACGCGCCCGCCGCTCGCGGCGCGACGAGCCCGCCCTCGCTGTGCCCGACGATGCCGACGCGCGCCGGGTCGACCGTCGGCTGAGCGCTCAGGGCGCGGAGGGCGGCCTCGGCGTCCCGCGTCAGGTCGTCGAGGCGGGCGCCGCCGGCTGGCCCGTCCCCATCCCGTTTGTCGTAGCGGAGCGCGGCGACGCCGTGGCGCGCGAGGTGGTCGGCGAGGACGAGGAACGGCCGGTGCCCTTCGATCTCGGCGTCCCGGTCGGTAGTCCCCGAGCCCTGGAGGAGCACGACGCCGGGGAACGGGCCGGCGCCCTCGGGGACCGTGAGCGTCCCGGACAGCTCGACGCCTGCGTCGGACGCAAAGGTCACGTCCGTAGACGCGTAAGGGTGCGGCGGGAGCGGGGTCTGCGGGCGCCAGATCCGGGTCGGGTCGTCCACGGCGGCGGGCACCAGCGTCAGCGGGACCGAGCGGTCGCCCTGCGTGAACGTCCCCACGATCTGCTCGCCGTCGCGGGAGATGCGGCCTCGGAACGTCATGGACAGCCGGTCGAGCGCGAGCAGCAGCGAGTCGCCGCGGACGGCGGCCGCGGAAAACGGGTTGTCTCGGGCCTGGCTCGCGTCGGTCAGGTACACCACGAGGTCCCCGCCCGCGTTGCGCTCGACGAGGAGCGTCGGGGGGAAGTAGGGCTCCACCGCGCGCCACGCGCCCACGACGTCGGCGCCCTCCGTCTGGGCGGAGACGCCCGGGACCGCCAGGCAAGCTCCGGCGAGGATCAGGCCGACGGCGAGAACAGCGCGCATGAGGACGGCTCCGGGAGCGAAAGGGGCGGGGCGGCAACCTACGCCGCCCCGCCCTCGGCGTCCGCCCCGCCCGCTACCTTCGCTGCGCCCCCGCCCCGCCCGACGTGCCCGAGCCCCGACGCCCGGCCGCCGCCCCGCCCCCCGACGCGCCCCGCGAGGGCGGGGCGGCGCCGTGACCGACCTGACGCCCGCCGTGCTCCCGCCGCTCGCGGGCATCGCCGCCGTGCTGGCGACGCTGGCGCTCGCGCTGGTCGCAGTCCGCCGCGTGCAGGTCCGGCGCAGGCTCCCGGCGGAGGCGGCGCGGAGGGCGCTGCACGTGGCGGTGAGCGTCGTCGCGCTGGCGCTGCCGTGGCTGTTCGACGCCGACTGGCCCGTCGTCGTGCTGACGGCCCTGGCGCTCGTCGCCGTGCTCGCCGTCCGCGCTGTGCCCGCGCTCCGGGGCGGGGTGGGCGGCGTGCTCCACGAGGCCGGGCGGCCGTCGCTGGGCGACCTGTGTTTCCCCATCGCCGTGGGCGCGCTGTACCTCGTGGCAGGCGACTCGCCGGTCCTCTACGCAATCCCGCTCCTGCTCCTCGGCTTCGCGGACCCCGCCGCCGCGCTCGTGGGGCGCCGGCACGGGCTGGCCCCATACGCGACCGACGAGGGGACGAAGAGCCGTGAGGGCTCGGTCGCCTTCGCGTTCGTGGCCTTCCTGTGCGTCCACGTCCCGCTCCTCCTGTTCACGCCCGTCGGGCGGCCGGAGTCGCTGTGGATCGCGGCGGTCGTGGCCGTGCTCGCGACGATCGTCGAGGCCGTCTCGTGGCGCGGGCTGGACAACCTGTTCGTGCCGCTGGGGACGTACGCCCTCGTGCTCCGCCTGCTCACGTTCGACGCCACGCTCCTGGCCGCCCACTTCGTCGTGCTCGTGGCGCTTGTCGGGGCCGCCGCCATGCTCCGCAGCGAGACGACCGTGGGCGGGGCGGGCGTGTTCGGGGCCGCGCTTGTGGCCTACCTCGCGTGGTCGCTGGGGGGGACGGCGTGGCTGCTCCCGCCGGCCCTCGTCTACCTCCTCTACGCCCGGATTTGGCCGGCCGCCCGCGAGGCCGACGGGCTCCCGCACGACCCGGCGCGGCGGCCGCACACGGCCCACAACGTGTTTAGCGTGGCGTCGGTCGGCGTGCTGTGGCTCCTCGCCGCGCGGGCGCTCGACGTCGACCTGCTCTACCCGTACGCGCTGGCCTGGGGCGCCCCGCTCGCGTTCCTCGGCGTGGACCGGATGCGCGAGGCGCGCCCGGCGTGGGGGCCGGCGGCGCTCGCGTGGCGGGCCGCGTGGCGGAGCACGCTGGTCGCCGTCGTGCCCGTGCTCGCGGTCGTGTGGCTCCGCGTGCTGGCCGGCGTGCCCACCGCCCCGCCCGCCCCGCTCGCGGCGACGGCGGCGTTCCTCGCGGTGGGGCTGGTGGCGACGGGCGGGGCGGCCCTTGTGCTCGCCGTCTACAAGGAGCCCATCGACGTGTGGACGTCGGCGTTCGAGGGCCGGCTGTGGCGGGCGGCGATCGTGGCGGGTCTCTCGGCGTTGGGGCTCGCGGCGCTGGCCGTGGCGTGAGCGGGGCGGGGCGGGCGCGGAAACGCCGTGGTCGTGCGTATACATGCGCCACCCCGCCCGCCGCCGTGCTCCGCCGTTGCACGCGACGGCGGCACCCGCCCCGCCCTCGCGCCCTGCGAGCGCCCCCGTCTTCCGCCGCTCGGCCCTCATCGGCGCCGTCCCGCCCCTGGTCCCCATGCCGCTCCTCCGCTTTCTCGCCGCCCGCCGCGGCGCCCGCCGCCTCGCCGCCCTCACGCTCGACGGCGCCCGCGCGCGGGCGGGGCGGGGCGCCGCGCTCCTCGACGAGCAGGACCCCGGCTGGGCCGGCCGCGTCGACCCGGGCGCCCTCGCACTCGGCGACGGGCAGGCGTGCGTGCTCGGGCAGCTCCACGGCGACTACCGGCGCGGGCTGGGGCGCGCCCGCGTCATCGACCTGTCGAGCGCGCCGGGCCGGTTCGTCTCGCCGGTCGACCTCGGGTTCCAGGCCGTCGGCGGGCTGGGCGGGGCGGCCGAGGCCCTCGACTACGCGCTCCTCACGCGGGCCTGGCGCGAAGCCGTCGCCGAGCGGCGCCCCACCGAGGCCGCCCTCAGGAGGCCCCCGACGGCGCGGGCGGGGCGGAACGCGGCGGCGGCGGCCGGGTAGCGGCCGGGCACCCACCCCGCCCCGATGCCCCTCGACTGGACCGACGACCAACAGGAGACCTACGACGCCTTCCACGACGCCGTGAACATGGCGCCCAAGGAGCTCGAGGAGTGGCTCGGGACCGACGACTCGCAGTCGGTTGGGATGACGCGCGAGGGCGAGTCCGAGGCCGTCGGCCACCAGTCGGGCGACCGGATCGTGGAGGTCAAGCGGACGAAGAAGGACGACCTCACGGAGGACGACCTCGACCACATGCAGACCGTCGTCGGCTACGTCCACCGCCACCTCGCGCAGGGCCCGGACGGGAGCGCCCGCGATACGCCGTGGCGCTACTCGCTCATGAACTGGGGCCACGACCCCTGCAAAGACGACGACGTCGACTGCTCTTAGCCGCCCCGCCCGCTACGTCACGCGCGGCGGCTCGGGCGGGGCGGCGGCCCTGACGAGGTCCGTCCCGCACCGCCGGCAGAACCGGGCGTCGGGGGCGTGGTCGTCGAGCCCGCACGTCGGGCACGTCTCGGCGCGCCGCGTGGCGAGCGCCGCCTGGTGGCCCCGGGTCATCTCGGCGGTCACGATGCCCGTGGGCACGGCGATGATCCCGTAGCCCATCACCATGAGCACGAGCGCGAGCCCCTGCCCCAGCGGCGTGGCCGGTGAGATGTCGCCGTAGCCGACCGTCGTGAGCGTGACGACGGCCCAGTAGACGCTCCGCGGGATCGAGTCGAACCCGTTCTCGCCGCCCTCGATGAGGTACATCATCGAGCCCATGACGGTCACGAGCGTCAGGATGACGAAGATGAACACGGAGATCTTCCGCCGGCTGCCCCGGAGCGCCCGGCTGAGCTGGTCGGCCTCGTCGAGGTAGTTGGCCAGCTTGAGGACGCGGAACACCCGGAGCACGCGGAGGATGCGGACCGAGAGGAGCACGATCGCGCCCGGCGCGATGAGGCTGATGTACGTCGGCAGGATCGAGAGCAGGTCGACGATCCCGTAGAAGCTCCGCGCGTAGTAGAGCGGCCGGCGGACGACGGCGAGCCGGACGGCGTACTCGATCGTGAAGAGGACCGTGAAGAACCACTCGGCGGCGAGGAACAGGCCCCGGTAGTGCTCATGGACCGACTCGACGCTGTCGAGCATGACCACGCCCACGCTGGCCAAGATGGCCACGATGAGGACGAGGTCGAACGCCCGCCCCGCCTCCGTGTCGGCGAGAAAGACGATCTGGAAGATCCGTTTGCGGAGCGGCCCCGCGTGGGGGTTGATCTCTTCGGCCATGCCAGAAGCTAGCGGCGGGCCGCCCCGCTCGGCGCGGGCGGGGCGGGGTGAGGGACCCCCTTACCGGCGCCGGGCGACGGCGTCGGCGAGGACGGCCTCGAAGCGGTCGGCGACGGCGTCGAGGTCGAAGGCGGCCTCGGCGTAGGCCCGGGCGCGGGCGCCCATCGCAGCGCGGCGGCCGTCGTCGGCGAGGAGGGCCAGGACGCGGTCGGCGAACGCGCCTGCGTCGCCGGGCGGGGCGGTCTCGCCGGCCCCGGCGTTCACGACCGTCCGCGCGGCGAGGTTGTCGGCTGGGACGGAGAGGACCGTCGGGCGCCCGGCGCACAGGTAGGCCAGCACCTTCGACGGCACCGACACGGCGCTCGCGCCGGGCTCGAGCACGGCCGCCATCACGTCGCCCGTGCCGAGCACGTCGGGGAAGGCCTCGAATGGCTGGAACGGGAGCAGCGTGAGCGCGCCCGCCCCGCCCTCGGCCTGGCGCGCGGCGAGCCAGTCGGCGCCGTCGCCCTCGCTCACGACCACGAGCCGCCCCGCCGGTTTGCGGTCCGCCGGTTTGCGGTCCGCCCCCGTTTGTTCGAGCCGGCGCGCGAGCGCGAGGAGGAGGGCCGGGTCGTGCTTCATCCCGAGCGTCCCCGAGTAGAGGACGACCGGGATCTCGGCCAGCCCGTGCGCCCGCGCCCACGCGTTGTCCTTGGGCCGGGCGGGGAGGTCGGCGAGCGGCGCCCAGTTCTCGACGACCGCCACGCGCCGGGCCTCGACGCCCCAGCGGTCGAGGAGCGGGCGGAAGTCGTCGGTGATGGCGACGACGGCGTCGGCGGCCCGCAGGAGCCGGCCCTCGCGCCACTCGAACGCCCGGCCGGCGAGGTCGCCGCCCCGCCCGAACCGCTCGGCGAGGACAGCGCGGGCGCCGGTCGAGAGCACGTCCATGAGCCAGTTCACGAACGCCGCCCCGCTCCCGCGCGCCGCGCCCATGACGGCGCCGAGCGCGTCGAGCGGCGTGTTCGCGCACAGGACCACGTCGGCCCCGAACGCGGCGACGTGCTCGGCCGCCGCGCGCCCATAGGCCGCCTCGCTCCGCCTGCGCGCCACGAGCCCGCCGACCGACCGCGCCCGCTTGTCCACGGGCGGGGCGGCGATCGGGTCGACCGAGAACGTCGCGGGGTCGCCCGGCCGGCGCTCCAGGAGGTCCTGCGGGACCAAGTTCGTCGCCGAGTACCCCAGCCGGACCGTGTGCCCGCGCGCGGCGAGCGCGCGCCCGAGGTCGGTGATGAACGCGTACCGGCCGTAGTCGTGGAGGTAGATCCGCATCGGGCGGTCCCAGGGGGCGGGGCGGGGGCTTGGCGGCGGCCGCCGGCGGGTGGGGCGGACACGACGGCGCCCGGCCGCAGGACGGCCGGGCGCTGCGCTCGGGGCTCCGAGCCGTGGGAGGCGGTAGCGCGGGGGAGACTTGAACTCCCGACCTCAGGGTTATGAATCCTGCGCTCTTACCAACTGAGCTACCGCGCCAGATCCGCACAGGGCGGGGCGGCCTCCCGTGGGGACAGGATACGGCGTCGCCCCGCCCGCGCTCAATCCAAGGTTTCGGGAACGGGCGGGGTGGCCGCGCGCGCGAGGGCATCGGCGGGCGGTGACACGTCGCGGCCGCGCCCCTCGACCTCGCCCACCCCTAGCTTCCACCACCCCGCCCGCGCCACGGGCGGGGCGGTCGGATTCCACCCCGCCCCCACAAACATGCCCTGGAGCCGCGTCGTCGGACAGGAACGGTCCACCGACGTCTTGGCCCGCGCCCTCTCGTCGGGCCGCGTGGCCGGGACCTACCTCTTCCACGGGCCGGCCGGCACCGGCCCGCGCGCCGCCGCGCTCGCGTTCGCCCAGGCCCTCCAGTGCGAGCGGCGCGGGCGGGGCGGACCCGACGACGACGCCTGCGGCGTGTGCCTCGCCTGCACCAAGACCGCTCGCCTCATCCACCCCGACGTCCACGTCTACCTCCCGTTTCCGCGGACCTCGACGCGGGCGGGGCAGGACGAGCGGCCCAAGGACTACGCCGAGCGCCTGGCGCGGCTCGCGCTCGACCCGTACGCGCCCGTCGACTACCGGCAGCGGGCGACGCTCGACGCCGAGGGCGCGCAGAACAAGCAGGTCCAGCACCGGAAGGTGCCCGTCGACCAGTTCCTCCGCCACGACATGACGTTCGTGCCCGCCGAGGGCCGCCACGTCGTCGGCGTGCTGACGGACGCGGACCACCTGCGGACCGAGGCGGCCAACTCACTCCTCAAGCTCTTGGAGGAGCCGGCGCCCGATGTGGTCCTGATCCTGACGGCCGAGCGCGTCGAGAACGTGCTCCCGACGATCCTCTCGCGGTGCCAGCGCGTCCGATTCGACCCGCTCCCGGCCGCGGCCATCGAGGGCGCGCTCGTGGCCCGCGACGTGGCGGCCGACCGCGCCGCGTTCGTCGCTCGCATGGCCGACGGCTCGCTCACGCGCGCCCTCGAGCTCGTGGGCAGCGAGGCGCTCCACGCCCACCGCGCGCTCGCGCTCGACTTTCTGCGGACGGCCTACACGGGCCGCCCCGACCTCCTGGCGCCCGTCGTGTCGAAGGCGGCGGGGCTCGGGCGCGAGACGCTCAAGTCGTGGTTCGACCTCGTCACGCTGTGGGTCCGCGACCTCGTGCTCCAGTCGGCCGGCGCCGAGGGCCGGCTCGTGAACGTGGACCAGGCCGAGGCCGTGGGCAAGTTCGTCGCCCACCTCCCCGACGCCGACCTCCCCGCCATGACGGCGCTCGTGGCGCAGGCCGCCGACGCCGTCGCAGCCAACGGCAACGCCACGCTCGTGCTGACGGCGCTCTCGTACGGGCTCCGCGACGCCATGCTCGGCCGCCCGGCGGAGCGCCTGTTCACCCCGCTCGACGTGGCCGCGTGAGGGGGAGGAATGGAGGGATTGGGGATGAGAGAGGGATGAGCGGGCGGGGCGGCCCGGTGCGTGACCCGCGACGCGTGGTGGGGGGAGGCGTCGCGGACCACCCCGCCCGCGTCTCTCTGCTCATCCCTCTGTCCCTCGCTCCCCCGTCCCTCCTCTACATCCGCTCGACCGTGTAGCCGTCCTCGCGGAGCATCTCGACCACGCTCTGCGGGCCGACAAGGTGGCCGGCGCCGACGACGACGAGCGCGTCGTGGTCGCGGGCGAGGAGCGAGAGGACCTGCGGGACCCACGCCCGGTTGCGCGTGACGAGCAGGGCCTCGAACACCTCGGGCTGCGTCATGCCCTCGTTGATGAGCGTCACGAGGGCCTCGTCGTCGCCGGTCGACCACGCGTCGACCATGTCGTCGAACATCTCGCTGGGGTCCGTGTCGGCGTCCTCGATGCTGTCCATCAGGAACGCGACCTGGACGTCGGTCGGGAGGTCGTCGAAGGCGGCCGTCTGAAGCGCGATGGTCTCGAACGGGACGCGCTCCTTGTCGTCGGCCTTGGCGCGGGCGAACAGGTGTGCGTCGACGCCGCCGCCGGGCGTGGCCCCGGCGCGCTGGGCCATGAGCGCGCTGTAGGTGAGCCCCGCGAGCCACGGCTCGAACGCGTCGAAGGCGCCAGCCGGCACGCCGAGCGGGGCGACGGCGTCGTCGAACGCCGCCTTCTGCTCGGCGGTCAGCGCCTCGGCCACGGTCTCCTCGTCCATCCCGGCCACCATCATGCCCTGGGCGCCGGCCTGCGCTAGGTCCAGGTCGAGCTCGAAGGCGACGACGTCGGCGGCGTCGTAGGCGGCCTCGACGTGGGCGGGGAGGGGGAGCGCGTCGGCGGGCAGAAAGTGGACGGAGCCGAGCAGAACCACGCGGCTGTCGCCGTCCTCCAGGACGAACATCGGCGGGCGCCGGTCGTCGGGCTCCTCGTCGCTCTGGGCGAGGGCGGGGAGGGCGAGCGTGAGCGCGAGGAAGGCGGCGAGTGCGAGGCGCATGCGGGGGCGGGGCGGGTGACGGGTGAAGAGTAACGGGTGACGGGCGAGGAGAAAGGGGATTCCGCCGCCCCGCTCGGCGCAGGCCGTGTAGGGGTGGACCGCGCGCCGGCTCTGGTCTCCCCGCACGGCCCGGGACCGCCCCGCCCGCGCTGGTCGCTCCGCCCGACCGGACACCATGCACCGTGTCTCTACGTCTGTCAACACGTCTTTCGACGGCCCACCCCGCCGCCGGGCGGGGCGGCTCGTCACCCGTCGCTCGTCGCCCGCTACTCCACGCGCGTCAGGTCGAACGTGAGCGCCTGGCCGGCGAGCGGGTGGTTGGCGTCGAGCGTCACGCCGTCCTCGCCCACCTCCGTCACCGTGGCCTCGATCGCGCCGCCGCCCTGGACGCCGAGCTGGAGCCGCTGGCCGGGCGCGGGCTGGACGCCGTCGGGGAACGCGTCGGTGGGGACGACGAGGAGGCGCTCGGGGTCGCGCGCGCCGTACGCCTCCTCCGCCGGCAGGCGGACCGTCTTGCGGTCGCCGACCTCCATCGTGGCCACGGCCGCGTCGAACCCGGCGACGACCTCGCCGACGCCGAGCGTGAACGCGAGCGGCTCGCGGCCCTCGGACGAGTCGAACACGGTCTCGTCGTCGAGGCGGCCGGTGTAGTGAACGCGAACGGTGTCGCCGGTCTGGGCAGGCATGGAGTGTGGGGGTGGGGGCGGGGAGGGATGGCCGCCGGCGGTGTCCGGTTCCGCGTGCCCGGCCGCCCCGCCCACACGAAGCCCGCGCCCTCCACCGTATGTTCGACCGCCCCGCCCGCCGCCGTCCCTTGGTCCTCCGCCCCGCGCTCCTCGCCGTCGTCGCCCTGGGGGCCGTGGCCGTTGGGCCGGGCGGGGCGGCGCAGACGGCCGAGGGCAACGGGCGCCGGTGCGGCGTCGAGAACCCGCCGCCGGCTCAGGTCGAGCGCACGACGCAGATCGTCCAGCGGCGGCGGGCGCTGGGTGCGCTCCGCCCCGCCCTCCGCGCAGTCGAGGGGCCGGTCATGGTGCCGGTCGCCGTCCACGTCGTCTCGGACGGGGGCGGGGCGGTCGTGACCGACGCCCAGGTGGCGGCGCAGGTCGACGTGCTCAACGCGGCGTTCGGCGGCCTGGACTTCCAGTTCGTGCTGGCCGCCCTCGACCGGACCGAGAACGAGGACTGGGGGCGCCGCCTCCGGCTGCGCTCTAGCGCCGAGCGCGAGATGAAGCGGGCGCTCGCGCTCGACCCGACCGTCTACCTCAACCTCTACGTCCCGGCCACGCTCGCCGAGGACTATTTGGGCTGGGCCACGCTCCCCGACGAGCGCGACGCCGAGACCCCGCTCGACGGCGTCGTCGTCGGCGGGCGAGCGTTCCCGGGCGGGGCGGCCGTCCCGTTCAACGAGGGCGACACGGCCGTGCACGAGGTGGGCCACTGGGCCGGCCTGCTCCACACGTTCGACGGGGCGTGCTCGGCCCCCAACGACGGCGTGGCCGACACGCCATGGGAGCGGTTCGGGGCCACGGGCTGCCCCGTCGGCCGCGACACGTGCCGGCCGGAGGACGAGGGACCCGACGGCCAGCCGCTGGGCGCCGCGGCCGAGGGCCTCGACCCGATCCAGAACTACATGGACTACTCGGACGACGCCTGCATGACCGAGTTCACGCCCGGCCAGCGCGACCGCGCGCGGGCGCTCACGGCCGAGTTCCGCCCTGCCGTCGCCGCCGGCGGCCGCGTGGTGGCCACCGTCGCGCGGTCGGCGTTCCGCGGCGCCTTCGTGGGCGTGCCCCAGACCGCCCCGCTCCGCGTCGTCAACACGGCGTCGGAGCCCGTCACGATCACGGCCGTCCGCTCGTCGGACCCGGCGTTCGCGGTGGGCGGGGTGGGGACCGTCGTGCCGGCCGCCGGCGTGGCCGTCCTCGACCTTGTGTTCACGCCGGCCGCGGCCGGGGCCGCCGGAGCCACGATCACGGTCGAGACCGACCGCCCCGCCCTCGCCGTCGTGCCGGCCACGGTCACGGCGGCGGCCTCGCTCCCGCCCATCGCCCGCGTCGGGACCGAGCCCGTCCGCGTCGTGGCGCTGGAGGACGAGCGCGTCGAGGTCGAGCTTGAGCTCGTCAACGAGGGCGGGGCGGCGCTCACGTATTCGGTCGGCGCCGCCCCGCCCTGGGTCGCCGCCGTCGAGCCGGCCGAGGGCACGCTCGCGCCGGGCGGGGCGGCCGGGCTCGTCGTCACGGTCTCGACCGAAGGGCTCGACGTGCCGGCCGGGCAGCGCGAGCGCGAGGTCGCGGGCGCGCTCTCGATCGCGACCAACGACCCGCTCCGCCCGGCCGTCGAGGTCCCGCTCGTGGCCGTCGTGTCCGAGCGACCCGACGCGTTCGCCGTCGGCAACCCGTACCCGAACCCCGGGCGCGGGCGGATCACGGTCCCTCTCGCGTTCCCCGACGACGCGGACGGCGTGACGGTCGAGGTCTACGACGCGCTCGGCCGGCGCGTGGCCGTGCTGGCGGAGGGCGCCGCGTTCGCGGCCGGCTTCCGCGACCTCGTCTGGGACGCCGCCGGCGCCCCGTCCGGCGTCTACGTCGTCCAGGCCCGCTCGGCGGGCGGGGCGGACGTGGGGCGCGTGGTGGTGGCGCGGTAGCCGCGTTCCTGCGCCACCCCGCCCCGCCGTCTCCGCGAGCTGTTTCGGGGCGTCCTCCGGGCGGGTACGGGTACCCGGTACGGGGTACGGCTCCAGGTGAGCTCCCAAGCCGCCCACCCTGTACCTCGTACCCCGTACCCTCTCGTAGTCTGGAGCGAGGGCGGGGCGGTGCCCGTCATGCCGAGACGGCCGCCTCGTCCTCCCGGTACGTCCACACGAGAACCCCGAGCGCGGCGGCCCCGAACGCGAGCAGCGCCGCCCCGCGCAGCGGCGTCCCCAGGAGCAGCCCGCCGACGCCGAACAGCGCCGCGTAGACGGCCGCCACGCCCAGCGCCCAGCGCAGCGCGAGCCGGCCCAGCCCGCTGTCCGCCACCACGTCCGCGTTTCGGGCCGCGACGGGCCGCCACCCCGCCCCGCCCGGGCGGATGCGCCGGTAGAACGCGTCGAGCGCCTCGGGCGGGGTGGGCCGCGTGAGGAACGTGGCGCCCAGCCAGCAGACGGTCGTGATGCCGACGATGCCGTAGAGGTTGACCGGGAAATCGGCCGTCAGGAACGGGACGTCCGCCCCGCCCAGCTGGAGCGCGACGAGCACGACCGGGACGACCGTCGCCGTCAGCTCGCTCCACGCGTTCACGCGCCACCAGTACCACCGCAGGATGAGGACCAGGCCCAGCCCGGCCGACGCGCTCAGCACCAGCCCCCACGCGTCGGCGATCGTGTCCAGCTGCGTCGTGACCAGGAACCCGACGATGGCGAGCGCGAACGTGAGCACGCGCGACACGAGCACGAGCCGGCGCTGGTCGGCCGCCGGGTCCAGGAACCGGGCGTAGAGGTCGTTCACGAGGTAGCTCGTGCCCCAGTTGAGCTGCGTCGAGATCGTCGACATGAACGCGGCCAGGAACGCGGCAAACAGGAGGCCGAGGAGCCCCGGCGGGAGCGTCTCGCGCATGACGAGCACGTAGCCCTCGCGCGCGTTTTCGAGGTCGGGGTAGAGCACGAGCGCGCACAGCGCCACCAGGATCCACGGCCACGGCCGCACGCAGTAGTGGGCGACCGTGAACCACAGCGTCGCGAGCGCCGAGTCCCGCTCCGACCGCGTAGCCAGCATCCGCTGGGCGATGTAGCCGCCGCCGCCCGGCTCGGCGCCGGGGTACCAGCTCGACCACCACTGGACCCCGAAGTAGGCCACGAACGCGAGGACCGAGATCGCGAAGAGGGCCGCCGAGTCCGCCCCGCCGGTCTGCGGTCCGCCCGCGCCCACGGCGGGGAGGAACCGGACCGTCTCGGCCGGGAGCTGCGCGACGAGCCCCGAGAGCCCGCCGATCTGGGGGAGGTCGAGCGCAAACCACGCGAGCGCGAACGACCCGATCATGGCCAAGCAGAACTGGAACGCGTCCGTCACCACGATCCCCCACAGGCCCGAGACGAGCGAGTACGCGCCGATAAGGAGCATGAGGAGCCCGACGACCGCGAGCGGCGCGCTCACCTCCGCCCCGCCCAGCGTGAACGACGTGCGCCCGAACAAGGTGAGGTCCGGGAAGAGGACCGAGAGGACCGTCTCCATCGCGAGCGCCACCCACCCAATCACGACGCAGTTCATGAACAGCCCGAAGTAAACGGCCTTGATCCCTCGGAGCCAACGGGCCGGCGCCCCCCGGTAGCGGACCTCGACGAACTCGACGTCGGTGAGGACCCCGCTCCGCCGCCACAGGCGGGCGAAAAAGAACACGGTGAGCATCCCGCCGAGTGCTCCGTTCCACCAGATCCAGTTGCCCGAGATGCCCGTCTCGGCCACGACTTCGGTGACGAGGAGCGGGGTGTCGGCGGCGAACGTGGTCGCCACCATGCTCGTCCCGGCCAGCCACCACGGCATGGCCCGTCCGCCGGCAAAAAACTCGTCCGTCCCGCCGGACGCCCGCCGCGCAAACAGGGCCGCCAGCCCGATCGTGGACGCGAGGACGACGGCGACGATGGTCCAATCGAGACCTGTCATAAATCGAGTCTGGGGCGGGGTGGAGGACGGTTCCAGGGTACCGCCGCCCACCCCGCCCGGCAACTGCCGCCGCCCCGCCCCACACGCAGCGCGCCGCCCGGGCGAACCCAGGCGGCGCGTCAGAGGGGGCCAGCGTGCGGTGCTAGAACTGGAAGACGACCAGCACGCCCAGGCCGACGAGGGCGGCCGCGGCCGTCATCGTGGGGATCAAGCGGTTCATGGGGTTGGGGGTTGGGCGGGGGGGACCCACGGTATCGTCCCGCGCGCTAAAAACTTATCCACACGCGGGAACAATCGCCGAGTGGAACATAGCCGTTCCCGATCCCTGCCTGCAACCCCCGCCCGCCTTTTTGTTTGCCGCCTGACAGCGGGCGCCCGCAGAACGCGACGCGTCATGCCCGGTGACAACCGCTGGACCGCCCCGCCCGACGCCGCCCGGCTCAACGACCGGCACTCGTAGGGACACGACTCGTCGTGTCCGGGGCAGGCGGGGCGGTCTGGCTCAGCGCCGCCCTGCCCGGTGCCACCCCGCCCACGGCGCGGGCGGGGCGGTACGTCCCACGCGGACACCACGCGTGGTGTCCCTACGAACCCGAACCTTCGCGTTCCTGCGGGCGGGGCGGTTCCGGGCGACGCCGCCTCACCCCGCCCACGGGCGACCGCCGGTCGCCCCTGCGGCGGCCGCCCCGCCCCTGGCGCGGGCGGGGTGGCGCATCTGCTGCCCGCTGCCCGCGAAGCCGGACACCGCAGGTAACCCGTCGGCACCGGGCGGCGTTAGCGTGCGCCCACCCGCCCCGCCCGCGCCCGCCGCCCCGCCCGATGGCCGACCCCACGCTCTTCGACGACGCCTCCGAGACCACCCCGCCCGACGCCGCCGCCGCCCCGCCCGACGCCGACCTCACCGTCACGCTGCCGGAGGCTCCCGGAGGAGACGGCGACGCCCTCTACGACGACGAGGCCTTCGACGCCATCGAGGGCGGGGCGGCCCGCGAGACCCTGTTCCTCGCCGACGCGATGGCCCTCGCCTACCGGGCCTTCTTCTCGATGAAGAACGCCACGCTCACGGCCCCCGACGGCCGCGACACGCGGACGCTCTACGGCTTCGCGACGGCCCTCCTCAAGCTCCTTGAAGACGAGCAGCCCGAGCACATCGCCGTCGTGTTCGACAAGCTCGGCGGCACGCCCACGTTCCGCGACCAGCTCTACGACGACTACAAGGCCCACCGGCCGCCCATGCCGCCGGAGATCAAGGACAACGTGCCGCTCATCAAGCGGCTCGTCGAGGCCTTTGACATCCCGGTCTTGGAGGTCGAGGGTGTCGAGGCCGACGACGTCATCGGGACGCTCGCCAGGCGCGCCGAGGACGAGGGCGTCGACGCCGTCATCTTCTCGGCCGACAAGGATTTCCGGCAGCTCCTGTCCGACCGCGTCTCCATGCTCCGGCCGCCCTACATGGGCGAGGCGTTCGACCGCGAGACGCCCGAGACCTTCCGCGAGAAGTACGGCGGCCTGGAGCCGACCAAGTTCATCGACCTCCTGGCACTCATGGGCGACTCGTCGGACAACGTGCCCGGCGTGCCCGGGATCGGCGAGAAAACGGCCGTCAAGCTCATCGACCAGTACGGGTCGGTCGAGGCCCTCATCGAACACGCCGCCGACCTCAAGGGCAAGCGCGCCCGCGAGGGCATGACCGACCACGCCGACGACGCCCGGCTGTCGAAGGAGCTCGTCACGATCCGCACCGACGTCCCGCTCGAAACCGCCGAGGGCGCCCCGCTCGACTGGCACACGCTCCGCCGCACGGACCCCGACCTGGGCGCCGTCGACTCGCTCTTCGACGAGGTCGGCTTCGGGAGCCGGCTCCGCGACCGCGTCCGCGACTACGCCGCTGGGCGAGCGCGCACGAAGGGGGCGGGCGGGGCGGGGCGGCGGTCCCACACGGCGCTCCCGGCCGACGACCCCTCGCTCTCGTTCGACTTCGGCCCCTACGAGCCCGTCACCGCCCTCGACTCGGACGCCGTGAGCTACACGACGGTCTGGGAGCGCGACGAGCTCGACGCCGCCGAGGCCGTCACGCAGGGCGCCGAGCGCCTCAGCTTCGACACCGAGACCACGTCGACCAACTCGATGGAGGCCGAGCTCGTCGGCGTGTCGCTCTCCAAGGAGGCCAGGCGCGCCGTCTACGTCCCCACCCCGCTCCCGGACGGGACGCCGACGGACCCGGCCATCGAGCCGCTCCGCCCCGCCCTCGAAGACGAGTCGTTGTTGAAGGTGGGCCACAACGTCAAGTACGACCTCGTGGTGATGAAGCGGCACGGCGTGACCGTGCGCGGCCCGATCTTCGACACGATGGTGGCCCACTACCTCCTCAACCCCGAGGCCGTCCACAAGCTGGACGACGTCGCCAGCTTCTACCTCAACTACCGCCCGCAGCCGATCACCGACCTCATCGGGACGGGCAAGAACGCGCTCTCCATGCGCGACGTGCCGGTCGAGGACGTCGGCCCCTACGCCTGCGAGGACGCCGACGTCGCCCTCCGCCTCGTCGACAAGCTGACCGAAGAGCTGCTGAAGATGGACGATGAGGGGCGCCTGCTCCAGATCGCCGAGACCATCGAGTTCCCGCTCGTGCCCGTCCTGGCCGACATGGAGATGGCCGGCGTCAAGGTGTCCGATAAGGTGCTCGCCGACATCTCGGACCAACTCGAAGCCACGCTCGCCGAGCAGGAGCAGAAGATCTATGAGCTGGCGGGGCGGGAGTTCACGATCGGCTCGACGAAGCAGCTCGGCGAGGTCCTCTTCAACCCGCCCCCGACTGAGGAGCAGGTGGCGGCCTACCAGCAGTGGGTCCAGGACACCAAGGACAACGAGGCCGGCGAGGTCGAGGGCGACACGGACGCCAAGCCCAAGACCAAAAAGCAGCTCAAGGAGGAGGCGCCGACGTACGGGATCGGCCTCGACGCGATCGGCAAGACCAAGACCGGCCGGCCGAAGACGGACGAGAACGTGCTGTCAGAGCTCGCCCAGACCCACGACCTCCCCGCCCTCGTGCTGGATTGGCGGAAGGTGTCGAAGCTGAAGTCGACCTACGTCGACCGGCTGCCCGAGCTCGTCCACCCCGACACGGGCCGCATCCACACGGACTTTAACCAGACGGTCACGGCGACGGGCCGGCTGTCGTCGTCGAACCCGAACCTCCAGAACATCCCGATTCGGACCGACCTAGGGAAAGAAATCCGGCGGGCGTTCGTGGCCGAGCCGGGGCACCAGCTGATGGCGGCCGACTACGCCCAGATCGAGCTCCGCATCATCGCCCACATGTCCGGCGACCCCGGCCTCGTCGAGGCGTTCCAGTCGGACCAGGACATCCACACGGCGACGGCCGCCCGCGTGTTCTCGGTCGACTACGAGGACGTCGACCGCGACCAGCGGAACAAGGTGAAGCAGGTGAACTACGGCATCCCGTACGGGATCTCGGCGTTCGGGCTCGCCAACCGGCTGCGGATCAAGAACGCCGAGGCGCAGGAGCTGATCGACCAGTACCGGGCGTCCTACCCCGGCGTCATCGAGTTTTTGGACGGCCTGCTGGAGGAGGGCCGGCGGCGGGGCTACGTCGAGACGCTCCTGGGCCGGCGCCGCTACGTCCCCCAGATCACGAGCCGGAACCCGAACGACCGCGCCTACGCCGAGCGGATCGCCGTCAACATGCCCATCCAGGGCACGCAGGCGGACATGATCAAGCTCGCCATGATCGCCATCCACCGCCGCCTGGGCGGGGAGGGGCTTGCAACCCGGATGATCCTGCAGGTCCACGACGAGCTCGTGTTCGAGGCGCCCGACGCCGAGGTCGAGGCCGTGACGGCGCTCGTCCGCGAGGAGATGCAGGCGGCGCTCCCGCTCGGCGACGTGCCCATCGTGGTCGACGTGGGCGTGGCCGGCAACTGGCTCGACGCCCACTGACACCGCCCCGCCCGAGCGGGGCGGTGCTTTGGGGCGGGGCGGTCGAGGCCGCCCCGCCCGCCCGGCTATGGCATCTGGACCTCGACGTCTTTGCCGAACTCCAGGCTGGCAAGGCGGCACGCCTTCTCGATGAGGCGCTTCTTTGCCTCCGAGCTGTTCTGTGTGCTGAGGAACCATCCTGGCGCGATTTCGGCGGACTGCCCTTCAAGCTCGGGGTGCCCGGGGAAAAGGTCGGCCTTTGATCGGGCCAGGTAGGCCCTCTTCTTGCCACGGACCTGCTCCGCAAAGCGCTCCGGAAAGCCTGAGTCTCGCGAGGCTAGCGTCTTGAACACGCCCTCGATTACCTCGTGGCCTCGCCGGCATCCGACGAACTCTCCGTCGATAGCGTAGCCCGTACCGGGGAGCGGGGTGGACGTGGCCGATCCGCTCGCCGAGCGTGAACGGGTTCGGCGTTTGGTGACGGCCGTCTTGGGCTTCGGGAGGGAGCCGGAACGGGGCCGGAGCGCTGCGAGGAAGGAGTGGAGGTCTTTCGGTTCAGCCTCAAATCCGCTGACGCGCTCGACTTCCGTCGTCAAAAGCGACACGACAGGCGTTTCGGGATCTGCGAGGAGATTGGCCCACGCTTGAGGGATGGCCTCGGCCGCCCCCTTCCGCTGCTTTGCCCGCTGATAGTCCTTCCTTGCGCGCTCGAACGCCTCACCGGACTCGACGGCCTCGCGCGAGAGGTACCGCTCGAGCCGCTCGACACTCTCGTCGGGGTCGCGCTCCAGCAGGTCGAGGAGGTACACGCGGCGCTCGTCGTAGCTCCCTTGCATGGCGGGGAGGTAGACGTGCCACGTAACTCCATCGGTGAGGATGGCGATGGGGACGCCCTCATGGAACGCGTACTCAAACAACTGGCGGTCAGCGCCATTGGCCAAGCCAGGCTGCTTTACCTCGACGAAAACGGCGGGCGTCCCATTGGTGATGAGGGCGTAGTCGACGCGCCGCTTCTCGACGCTGTACTCTGGAGCGACGACGGACGGATCGAACACTGGCCATCCGAGTCCGTCCAGGATTGGGAGAACCACACCTCCGCTGACCGACGCCTCGTTTGCTAGGCGGCCAGACTGGAGGAGGTCGCGCGCGTTGTCGAGCCTTTCGCGTAGGGACATCTCCAAAGCTAAGGCCCTTATCAGGTAGAGCAGTTGCCGTGACAGACGTAGGCGCGGCCGGCAGCGGATTCCGTTCCCACGGCCGCCGCCCCGCCCGCGCGGGGCGGGCGCCTCGTTTGCTACGAGCGGGGCGGGGTGGCTACGACATCCAGACCAGATCCTCCGCCGGACCCCCGCCCCGCCCGCGGTCGTAGGGCGCGCCCACCCCGCCCCTTGGGTCCGCCCCGCCCGCTATGACCGAGACCGCCGCCGCGCCCCTTACCGACCACCCCGAGTTCGTGTTCGAGACCGCCTCGGGCGGGGTGGAGGCCTACCGCCACCGGCGGAACGGGATGCTCGCGCTGCTTCTCGACGAGGCCGCCGCGCCCGTCGTCGCCTTCCAGGTCACGTACCGCGTGGGCAGCCGGAACGAGGGGGCCGGACTGACCGGCGCGACGCACCTCCTGGAGCACCTCATGTTCAAGGGGACCGAGCGGTTCAACCGCGACCTCGGGACGAGCGTGTTCCAGACGCTCCAGGCCGTCGGCGGGCAGATCAACGCGACGACGTGGTACGACCGGACGAACTACTACGCGCTGCTCCCGAGCGAGCACCTGGAGCTGGCCGTCGAGGTCGAGGCCGACCGGATGCGCGGCGCCCGCGTCCGCGACGAGGATCTGTCGAGCGAGCGGACCGTCGTCCTGAACGAGCTGGACCGGGGCGAGAACGAGGCGCTGCGCAAGCTGCTCCACACCGTCTACGCGACGGCCTTTCAGGCGCACCCCTACGGGCACCCTGTCATTGGGTGGCGGAGCGACGTCGAGACGGTCACGGCCGCCGGGCTCCGCCACTTCTACGACACCTACTACTGGCCGCAGAACGCGGTCGCCTCGGTCGTCGGCCAGTTCGACCGGGCCGAGGCGCTGGACCTCCTCGACCGCCACTTTGGCGACATCCCCGCCGGCCCGAACGAGTCGGACGCGGCGCCCGAGCCGCTCGTCCACCGCGCCGCCGACGAGGCCGTCACGCGCGAGCCCGAGCAGCGCGGCGAGCGCCGCGTGATCGTGCGCCAGGCCGGCGAGCTGGGCGCCGTGATCCTGGCCTACAAGGCGCCCGCCGGGCTCGACGCCGACGCCGACGCGCTCGACGTGCTCGTCCAGGCGCTCTCGGCCGGCAAGAGCAGCCGGCTCTACCGCCGCCTCACCGACCGGAGCCTGACGACGGCGTCCTCGGCCTTTTTCCCGCGCCTCCGCGACCCCGGCCTGTTCGCCGTCTACGGCACGCTGGCGCCCGACGTGACGCACGAGGCGGTCGAGGCCGAGATCCGCGCCGTCCTCCACGAAGTCGCCGCCGACGGCCTGACGGTCGAGGAGATCGAGCGGGGCCGCCGCCAGGTCGTGGCCGACGAGGCGTTCGGGCGCGACGGGCCGTACGCCGTCGTCTCGCAGCTCAACGAGGCCATCGCCGTCGGCGACTGGACGCTGTTCTCGGAGTTCCAGGGCCGGATCGAGGCCGTCACCGCCGAGGCCGTCCAGGCCGCCGCCGCGCGGCTCGTCGACGACGACCGCCTGACGGTCGGGTGGTACGTCCCCGACGCGCCGGGCGCCGGCGGCGACCCCGCGTAGGACCGCCCCGCCCCCGCGGGGCGGGGTGGCGTTCGGGACCTTCTCGCGGCCACACATGGACACGCACGGCACGCACCCGCCGGCCGGCGGCGCTCCCGGGGCGGGGCGGTCGTCGTTCGACCTCCCGCTCTTCGTCGCGGCGTTGGGCAGCCTCCTCCTGGCCGTTCCTGGAGCCGTGGGCTTCGCCTTCATCGTGTCGGTCCTGTGGGACTCTTCGTGGCAGGCCAACGACGAGGCCGTTGCGAGTGCCGCTGCGATCGCGCTCCCCCTCGTCGGGTTCTACCTCCTCGTGGGGTACTGGCGGTCGGGGTTCGTGGGCGCGCGGCCTCCGCGGCCCGCCTGGTTCTGGTGGCTGTCGGCGGCGTACAACGGGCTTGGGCTGGCCATAGTCGTAGCCGAGACGTGGGGGCCGAACGCGGGCGTCCCGTTGCTGTACGTAGCGCTCGCGGTGGCGTGGACCGGGTTCATGGTGGCGCTCGGCGTCTCGCGCGCCACGGGCCTCGGCCGCAGGGCGCGCTCGTAGCGGGGCGGGGCGGCCTCTGAGCCACCCGCTACCGCCCCGCCTGCGTCGTCGCATGGCACGGCGCCCGCCCCGCCCGACGACACCCCGCGTGGAGTTCCGGTCGCCCGCCCCGCCCGTGCGCCGCGTGGGCGGGGTGGGCATCTGCCGCTCGCCGCTCGGACCCTGGGGGCGGGGCGCGACGTGTGACCGCCCCGCCCACACCCGCCACCCCGTTGCCCGACCCCACCCTCGCCTCGCGCGTCCACGACACGGCCGCCGGCCCCGCCCGGCTCCTCCTGCTCCCCACCGGCGTCCGCGACGTCGTCAGCTTCCGGGGCTCGTTCGAGTCCGGCCCCGACCTCGGCGCGGCCGACGACCTCGTGCAGTCGCTCATGACCCAGGCCCTCGACAAGGGGACGCGCCGGCGCGGCCGCTTCGAGATCGCCGAGGACCTCGAGGGGCGGGGCGCCCAGGTCGCGTTCTACTCCGACGGCCTCCGCGTCGGGTTCTCGGGACGGGCGCTCCGGGACGACCTCGCGCACGTGCTCGGCGTCGTCGCCGAGGAGCTCCGCGAGCCGGCCCTGAGCGACGACGAGGTCGAAAAGGCCGTGCGCCGGGCCACCGCCAGCGTCCGCCGCTCGCGCGAGTCGACGGGCACGCAGGCGTCGGGGACGCTCGCGCGGCGCCTGTTCGGGCCGGCCCACCCGGACTACGTGCTCGACCCCGACGACGAGATGGCCCGGCTCGAAGCGCTCCGCCCCGACGACGTCCGGGCGTACCACGCGGCCCACGTGGGCTCGACCGGGCTGACGCTGGCCGTCGTGGGCGACCTCGACGTGGCCGCGGCCGAGGCCGCCGCGGGCGCGGCCTTCGACGACTGGGCGCGGACGGCGTCGGCGCCGACCTTCGAGGACACGGCCCGCCCCGCCCAGCCCGGGCGGACGGACGTCGAGATGGCCGACCGCCGGAACCTGGACGTCCGGCTGGGCCACGCCGTCGCGCTCCGCCGCGACGACCCCGACTTTCTGGCGACCTACGCCGGCGTGTTCGCGCTCGGCGGCAACTTCTCGGGCCGCCTCATGCAGACCGTCCGCGACGAGCAGGGGCTGACGTACGGGGTGAGCGCCTCGCTCGGGTCCGTCTCGACGCGCCACGACGGGCGCGTCTACGTGGCCGTCACGCTGAGCCAGGAGAACCTCGATCGCGGCATCGCGGCCACGCGCGCCGAGGTCGAGGGGTTCGTCGCCGACGGGCTCACCGAGGAGGCCCTCGCCCAGACGCGGACGACGCTGGCCGGCCAGCACGTGGTCTCGCTCGCGACGACGGGCGGGGTGGCGGCCCGGCTGCTCGTCAACGCCGAGCGCGGGTTCGACGTGGACTACCTCGACCGCTACCCGACCCTCGTCTCGGCCCTCACCGTGGGCGAGGTCGACGCCGCCGTCCGACGCCACCTCCGGCCGTCCGACCTCCACGTCGTCGTCGCCGGGACGCTCCCCGACGGGACCCTCGGGAAGACCCCGGCCGGCGTGTGAAGTCCCCCCAGGGAGAGGAACGGGCGGGGTGGCCTCGCCGTCCACAACGGACCCATTTCCCCTCTATACCCACCCCTCCCCATGAAGGACCGCAACGACGTCATCAACAACTATGTCACCGATATGCACGGTGTCGAGAAGCACATTCTCGAGGCCGTCGAGCGCCAGCTCGGTGAGGACACCACGTCGAAGTACCCCGAGGCCGTCCGCGTCATCACGTCGCTCAAGACGACGCTCCAGAACCACGTCCGCTCGCTCGAGCAGTACAACGAGAAGACGAACGACGGGGGCGTCAAGGAGGCCGTGAAGGAGGCCGTGACGAGCGCGCTCGGCGTGGCCGCGGGGCTCTACGACCAGATCCGCGACACGGACCAGGTCTCGCGGATGCTCCGCGACGACTACACGGCGACGAGCTTGGCGGCCATCAGCTACCACATGCTGTACACGTCGGCCCTCGCGCTCAAGGCCGACGAGCTCGCGCAGCTCGCGCTCCGCAACCTCAAGGACCTCACGCCGATCCTCGTCGACATCTCGAAGGCCATCTGCGTCGTCGTCGCCGCCGAGATGGCAGACCAGGACAAGGCCATCGACGCGTCCGTCGGCGCCCAGGCCGTCCGCGCGACGCAGGAGGCGTGGAGCCACGAGCAGGTCGAGGGCTAACCGCCCCGCCCTCGCAGGCCTCGCGGGCCGCTCTCACGTCGGGGGCGGCCCGTTTTTTTTGCCGCCCCGCCCCGCCCCGCCCCGCCCCGCCCCGCCCCGCCCCGCCCCGCCCCGCCCCGCCCCGCCCCGCCCCGCCCCGCTCGCCGCGGGCGGGGCGGTCAGCGGTCGAGGAGCCGGACGGCCGTGCCCGTGGCCTTCGTGCCGTTCTCGCCGAGGTTGTGGTAGGCCACGCGGACGACGGCCTGCGCGCCGAGCCGGCGGGCCTCCCTGCGGAGCCGCGCGTGCATGACGGCCATCTCCTCGGCGTCGGACAGGCTGCGCCCGGGGCCGACGACGAGGACGGCGAGCTCCTCGTAGGGGCCCGGGGCGTCGCCGGTCGTGACGGTGACGGGCGCGTCGGCGGCGAGGGCGGGGTACGCCGTGTCCGAGAGCGGGGCGGCGTTGCCAACGACGGTCCGGGCGGCCTCGGGCGTGGCGCAGCCGGTAAAGAGGAGGAGGGCGAACGGAGCGGCGCGCATGGGAGTCGGGGCGGGACGCCCAGGCCGCCGCCCCGCCCGCCGGGGTAACGCGACCGCCCCGCCCACCGTGGGCGGGGCGGGGCGGTCAGAACCGCTCGCTGCGGAACGGGAGCCCCCACCGGAGCTGGAGGAGCCCCGTCAGCGCCCGGTCGCGGCCGCGCTCGGCGTCGTCGAGCGACTGGTACACGGCGGCGCCCTCGACCACGAGCCGCGGGAGCACCTCGTAGCCCAGGCGCGCCTCGACGAGCCACTCGGTCTGGGCGACGCCGTCGAGCGTCGGCGCCACGTCTGAGACGCGGTTCGTGTAAGGGACGCGCGGGTCGGCCCCGACGTAGACCGAGTCGGGGTCGCGGCCGCGCCGCGTGCGCGCCACGTTGAGCGCGGCCGTGACGGCGGCGGACGGCCGGTAGCGGAGAAAAACGGCGGCGTCCGAAGCGTTCGGTCCGGCGGGGTGGCCCAGCACGTCGTTGTAGTGGACGTAGGCGCTGGCCTCGGTCCGGTGGCCGTAGAGGTACGGCCGGAGCCGCGCGTACTCGGCCCGCGCTTCGAGTCCGGGCACGAGGTCGACGGCGTGGACGCCGGCCAGGAGGCCCCACTTGTTCGTCCACGCGTCCTCGAAGAACGTCCGCGCGACGAACTCGTCGATGAGCACCTGGCCGTATGCCTGGACCCCGTCGACGGGCCGGACCGCCCCGCCCAGGCCGATGAGCGCGTTGTCGCCGCTCCCCAATTCGCTCTCGACCGAGCGGTAGAAGATGACCGGGTTGAGGTAGCCGATCTCGAAGCCCGAGCGGTTCCCGTTGAGCGTATCGTCGTGGAAGACGACGGCCTCGAACGCTTCGAGCTCCACGCGCCCGACCGTCAGCGTCAACTGGTGGAACGCGCCGTACTTCGACGGCAGCACGCCGTCGCCCCCGATCGCGCTGCGGTCGGGCGTGGTAAACCGGGCGAACGTGGACGCGTAGCGGACCGGGCCGGCGCTCGCGCGGAGCTGGAGGTGGTCGTACGGGGCCGCGTAGTCGGAGAGGAAGAGCGTGCCCTGGCCCGGCCCCCAGCGGTTCCGCGTCCGCCCGAACCGGGCCTCGACGAAGCGGTCGCGGTACCCGACCACGCCCTCGGCCGAGAAGTAGTCGTAGGTGTCGCCGCCGGACAGCTTGACGAACCCGAGCCGCGGCGTGGTCCGCCGGGGCACGCTGTAGTCGAGGAGGGCGGGGCGGCGCTGGTTTTCGAGCGCGCGGCTCTCGAAAAAGAGCCGGCCCAGGTGTCCGGCCACGCGGAGGCCCCGCGAGTTCTGGTAGACGAGGCCGCTCCCGTCGCGTCCGGCGACCGCCGTGCGCCGCGTCGGCCCGGCGGCGAGGTAGAGGAGCGGGCTCGCCTCGAAGGCGTAGCCGTCGCCTTGGTACGAGACCGGCGAGACGCCGTCGGCGTAGAGCCCGAGCGGGGCGCGCCGGCCGAACGCGGTCGCCGGGCTCCGCCCCTGGTAGCGGGCCAGGAGCTCGGCGTCGGCCCGCGACAGCGCCACCTCGCCCCGGAGCGCCCTCGCCGCGAGCGTGTCGAGCAGGACGGCGCCCTCGGCCGCCGAGATCGGAAGGAGGCCGACCGACGTGCCCAGGTGGCCGGCGGCGGCCTGTCGTTCGAGGAGGTCGGAGAGCGGGCTCCCGACGTCGAGGAGCCCCTCGCGCTGCGCCCGCACCGGGCCGGCGGCGAGCAGGGCGAGGACGAGAGCGAGGGCGGGGCGGAGCCGCGCGAGCGGGATCGGGAGCATGGGCGGCCGGGGGGACCGCCGAAGCTACGGGCGGGGCGGGGGCGGGCCGGCCGCCGTGGCGTGCCCCGTCAGTCGCCCGTCACGCGGACGACGGGGTCGTCGTCGCCGCCCCGCCCGAGGGGCTCCTCGTTGGGGAGGATCATCGCGAGCAGGATGTAGGGGACGATCGCGGCGCTACTCGAGAAGATGGCGGCGGCGACCCACGCGATGCGGACGACCGTCGGGTCGAGGCCGAAGTAGTTGGCCATGCCCGCGGCCACGCCCGAGATCTTCCGGTTGCGGCGGTCCTTGGCCAGCCGCTCGTGGCCGGCGCGGCGGGCGCCCGCGCGGCGCTCGCGGGCCTCGGCCGTGGCCCGGCTGGCCGTCCGCCCCGCCCCACGGAGCGCGCTCTCGGCCTGCGCGAACGCCTCGGACGCGCGGCGGCCCGCGGCGTCGGGGCGCGGCTCGCGCCCGAGCGTTTTGCGCTGGGCCTTCCGCCGCTGGGCCTTCCGCTTCTGGGCCGCCCGCCGCGCCTTCTTGCGCCGCCGCGCGGCCGGGCTCCACGAGAGCACGCCGAACCCGGTGAGCATGATGAGGACGGCCGCGAAGACCGGGAGCACCTGGACCAGCTGGACCAGCACGTCGCTCCCCACCTCGAGAATCCCGATCTGCTGGAGGCTGTAGAGCGCCCCGAGCCCGATGAGCCCCATCCCCGACGCCGTCTGGAGGTTCCAGAAGCCCGACTCCGCCTCGGCCTCCTCCTCCAGGTCCTGCTCGGCCATGTACGCCTCGACGTCCTCGTCGGTGATGGACGAGAACTCGTCGTCGAGGGTGTCGTCCTGGCGCGGCCGGCGGCGTTGGCGGGTGGGCATGGCGGGGCGGACCCAGAGGGCGGGGCGGGGGGGAGGCCTGCCAACCTACGGCCCGCCCCGCCCAGGGTTACGGGGCGGGCGCTCCGCGTGCTACGGGTGACCCCGCCCCGCGACGCGCACCACCTCGGCGTCGGTGACGACCGCGTCGAGGCGCGCGTCGTGGGGTTCCGTGGGGACGGACGCGACCAGCGACGCCGCCCCGCCCACGCCCACGCGCAGGGCCGGCGTCTGGGCGAGGAACGCGTCGTAGAACCCGCCGCCGTAGCCCAGCCGGCTCCCGTCGCGCCCGAACGCGAGGCCCGGCACGAGGACCACGTCGAGGGCCGCGGGGCGGACGTCGGGCGCCGAGGGCGCCGGCTCGCGCGTCCCCCACCGTCCCGCCCGCAGCGCGCCCTCGCCCTCGAACGCCCGGTGCACCAGCCGCCGCGGCCCGGCGACGACCGGCAGCGCCACGACCACGCCCCGCTCGCGGAGCACGGCGAGGGCGGGGCGGAGGTCGACCTCGTCCGCGAGCGGCCAGAAGGCGTGGACGGTGCCCGCGGCCTGGATTTCGGGGAGCGCGAGCACGCGGGCGCAGACGGCCGCCGACGCCGCGGCGCGGGCCTCGGCCGGGAGCGCGCGCCGCGCGGCGCGGAACCGCTCGCGCCACGCCGCTTTCTCGGCGGCCACATTTCCGCTACCCGACATGTCCGACGCCACCCCGCCCGCCGAGTCCCGCCTCGACCGCTTCGACGCCTACCGCGCCCGGATGAACGCGCGCATCCTCGACGAGGGCTCGCACCTGGGCATCAAGCGCTTTTTCAACCTCGACTCGGCCGCCTACCGCGACGGGGCGCTGGACGGCAAGACCAAAGAGCTCCTCGGGCTCGTGGCGAGCGCCGTCCTCCGCTGCAACGACTGCATCGACTACCACTTGGAGCAGTGCGCCGAGGCCGGCTGGTCCGAGGCCGAGGTCGAGGACGCCCTCAACGTGGCCCTCGTCGTCGGCGGCAGCATCGTGATCCCGCACCTCCGCCACGCCGTCGAGACGATGGACCTGATTCGGGAGAGGGATGGGGGATGGAGGGATGGCGAGGGATGAGGGGGCGGGGTGGAAGGCCCCCACCGAGGGCGGGGCGGAAGACGCTCACTGGGGCGGGGCGGTGGAGGTCTGTCTGCCCATCCCTCCATACCTCTCATCCCTCTATCCCTCTGAAGCCCACGAGCGCCGGGAACAGCGGGAGCAGGTAGCGCTGGCTCGTCACGAGGTACGGCATGCCGCCGCCGCCCGTGCCGCTGCCGTCCTCGACGTGGCGGCGGACGGTCCGGCGGTGGACCGTCAGGAACGAGTCGGCCGGGGCGTGGAGCGCGTCGTCGAGAGCGACCACGCGCGCTAAGACGTGGGCGAGCGCGCTGCGCGGCGCCGTCTCCACGAGCGCGCGGGCGCCGGCACGGGCCGGGCCGAGGCCGGCGCGGCGCTCGTTCTCGGCGGCCGCCGCCCGCTCCAGGTCGTCGCGGAAGTCGGCCACCGCCCCGCCCTCGGCGTCGGGGCCGAGCGTGGCGCGGAAGCGGTCGACGGCCCGGTCCACGTCGGCCGCGTCGATGGGGCGGGGCGGACCGCCAGCGGGCGGGGCGGACTCGGGTGCGAGGTCGGCGAGCCGAGCGAGGAGCGCGTGGGCCGCGCCGTCGAGGCGCGTGGCGAGCGTGGCGGGGTGGCTAGAGGGCGGCGTCGCGGTCTCCGCCCCGCCCCGGAGCACCGTAGGGTCGGCCAGGGCGACGTGGCCGCACGGGCTCTGGGCCGCCCCGCCCGCTTGCGATCCGCTCTGGTAGGCGGCGCCGGGGAACACGCGGAGGTCGAGGAGCGGCCCCTTTGCGAGCGCCCGCTGGATAAGGCGGAGCTGGGCCGTCTGGAACCCGCTCGACGGCGTGAGGTGGGCACGGAAGAGGCCGAACTCGACGCGCGAGAAGAGGACGTCGTCCTCGTCGTTCGCGCTCATCAGCTCCATCACCGGCGGCAGGATGCGGCGCGCGGCGTGGCGGAGCCGGTTCGACGCCGTGATCGCGGGGCGCCAGAAGGCGGCCGTCGCGGAGTCGGGGTCGTCCACGCGCCCCTCGGCGAGCGCGAGCGCCTGGGCGTCGTCCGCGGCGGCGGCCCGCTCCAGCGTCCCGGCGACGACGGCGAGGTCGAACACCATCTGCTTGAACACGAGCTCGCACAGCTGGTGCACGACGACGAACACGCGCTCGTCCGGCACCGACGACGCCGGCCGCTGGGCGCCGAGCAACAGGTCGAGCCGGAGGTAGCCGGCGTAGTCCAGGTCCGGTCGGCCGTCGGCGTCCACCCCGCCCACGAGCGGGGCGCCGTCGGCGTGGAGCCGGTTGTCGGCGGCGCGGTCGTCGGGGTCGAGGGCGATGTCCCACCAGGGGTCGGTCGGCATGGGCGGGGTGGAGTGGGGGAGGGGCAAATAACGCACGGGGCGGGGCGGTTGCGCCGCCCCGCCCGCGCGCCGTACTTGTCGGGTCCCCGCCGGGTCCGCCCCGCCCCCATGCGACTCGTGCTCGCCGCCCTCCTCGCGCTCGGCGCGTGCTCGACGCACGCTCCCGAAACCGCCGGTGCCGAAGACCTGGCGCTCGGCGTCGCGTTCCCCCCGGTCGCCGACGCGGAGGAGCGGGCGTTCACGCTCGCGCAGCTCGACGCGCTGGGCGTCCGGCACGTCCGGCTGGGGCAGCGGTGGGCGTTCCGCGAGCCCGAGCGGGACCGCTTCGTGTGGGGGCCGCTGGAGGCCCGCGTCTCAGCTTTGGCAGACGCCGGCGTCGAGGTGTTCCTCACGCTGGACCTGAAGGGGATGCCGGACTGGCTCGGCGCGCTGCCGCCCGACGAGCAGGAGGCCGAGTTCCGGGCCTACGTCCGCGAGCTGCTGGCGCGCGTCGGGGGCGGGGTGGCGGCGGTCCAGTTCGGGAACGAGTGGACCGTCGAGGTCGATCGCTACGCCGGCGGCGACGTCGCGGCGTTCGTCCGCTGGTCGAACGTGCTCTACGACGAGGTCCAGCGGCTCCCGCCGGACGGGCGGCCCGAGGTGGTGTTGGGCTCGGTCCCGATCGGCGGGCTCCACACCCTCGCCCTCCTCCAGGGGCGGATCGAGAACGTGGTGTTCGAGGGCGGCCCGCAGTACACGCCCGAGGAGGTCGCCGCCGCGCGCCGCGACGGGCCGGCCACGCTCGCCGCGTTCGGCGCCGTCTTCGGCGGCGTGCGCTACGACGCCGTCGACCTGCACCTCTACGACGACGTGTGGAACTGGCCCGCCTACCGCGAGGCCGTCGAGCAGGTGCTCCGCGAGGCCGGCCGCGACCCGGGCGGGGTGGCGTTCGTCGCGAGCGAGTTCGGTGGGCCGCACCCCACGCTCGAGCCCGGCGGCGAGGCCTTCCGGGCCGACCGCGTGCGCGAGTACGTCCGCACGCTGGACCGGATGGGGATCGAGCGGGCGTACTTCTTCAAGCTCGTCGAGGAGCGGGGCGCGGACATCGCCCACCCCAACTCGTTCCTCCTCGACGCCGACCTCCGGCGCACGGCCGCGTTCGACGCGCTCGCGGCGGGCCGTTAGCCGTCCGCCTCCGGTGGGTCGCCCCGCCCCCGCCGCGGGCGGGGTGGCGGACGATGCGAGCGGGGCGGTCTGGACGTGTCCCACCCCGCCCACAACAGACACCCGTCGGACACGGCTCGTCGTGTCCGCCGAGGGCGGGGCGGTCCTGAACGGCGGCGCCGTGCCCGTAGCCGCCCCGCCCGCCGACGACCGCCTGGGCGGGGCGGTGCGTCGTGCCCCAGGCGGACACCACGCGTGGTGTCCCTACGGATCCGCCCCGCCCGTTACGCCCGGGCGCCCCGGCCGGACGGCGTTGCCCGACGGCGTTGCATACAACGCCGCTACGACGGCCTCCCCGCCACGCCGGGGGCGGGGTGGCGCACCTTCTGCCCGCTGCCCGCTGCCCGCTGCCCGCTGCCCGCTGCCCGCTGCCCGCCACTCTCCCCGTTCGCTTCACCGCCCCGCCCCGCCCGCTTTTCTACCTTGGCGGTCTGCCTCGTCCCGGACACCCGGACGCGGGCCACAGCTGAAACGGTGGAGCCCCTGGGTTAGCGACCTGTGGCGCCCCGCAGCTCCGCCCCGTCCCCGCCCGCGCCCTCCGGCGCCCGCGGCCCCCACCCGTCCCACCCGGCACACACCGAATGTTCGATACGCTGTCCGACAAGCTCGACGCCGCCCTCAAGAACGTGAAGGGCGAGGGCCGCATCAACGAGCTCAACATCGCCGAGACGATGCGCGAGGTCCGCCGCGCGCTCCTCGACGCCGACGTCAACTACCAGGTCGCCAAGGACTTCACCAACAAGGTGAAGGAGACGGTCACGGACGAGAAGGTGCTCCAGGCCGTCAACCCGGGGCAGCAGTTCGTGAAGGCCATCCACGACGAGCTCGTCTACCTCCTGGGCGACGTCCACGTCGACCTCAACAAGGCCAAGAAGCCGCCGACCGTCATCCTGGTCGCCGGGCTCCAGGGCGCCGGCAAGACCACGTTCGTCGGCAAGCTCGCGCTGTTCCTCAAGGCGAAGGGGCGTTCGCCCCTCGTGGCCGCGGCCGACGTGTACCGGCCGGCGGCCGTCGACCAGCTCGAGACGCTGGCGGCCCAGGTCAAGGTGCCCGTCTTCTCGATCCGCGACGCCGCGGGCGTGCCGGAGAAAGACGCCGTCCGCGTGGCGCGCGAGGCCGTCGCGGAGGCGAAGCGGACCGGGCGCGACACGGTCCTCATCGACACCGCCGGCCGGCTCCACGTCGACGAGGCGATGATGGAGGAGGTCGTCGCCATCAAGCGCGAGACGGACCCCGACGAGATCCTGTTCGTCGTCGACGCGATGACGGGCCAGGACGCCGTCAACACGGCCAAGGCGTTCAACGACCAGCTCGACGTCGACGGCGTGGTCCTCACCAAGCTCGACGGCGACACGCGGGGCGGGGCGGCGCTCTCCATCCGCTCGGTCGTCGAGAAGCCGATCAAGTTCGCGTCGATGGGCGAGAAGCTCGACGCGCTCACCGAGTTCTACCCGGACCGGATGGCCCAGCGCATCCTGGGCATGGGCGACGTGGTCTCGTTCGTCGAGAAGGCCCAGGAGCAGTTCGACGAGGAGGAGGCCGAAAAGCTGCAGCGGAAGTTCCGCACGCAGGACTTCGACCTCCAGGACTTCTACGACCAGCTCCAGAAGATCAAGAACATGGGGTCCTTGAAGGACCTCTTGGGGATGATCCCCGGCGTCGGCCGGGCCGTCAAGGAGCTCGACGTCGACGACGACGCCTTCCGCCACATCGAGGCGCTCATCCAGTCGATGACGCCGTTCGAGCGGGCCAACCCCGACAAGCTCAACGGCTCGCGCCGCCGCCGCGTGGCGCAGGGCGCCGGCCTCGAAGTCCAGGACGTGAACGCGCTCCTGAAGCAGTTCCGCGAGATGAAGAAGATGATGAAGACGATGTCGAAGCTCCAAGGCAAGGGCCGAGCCGTCGACCCCACCCAACTGTTGACCGGCCGCTAGCGCCGGTCGGTACGGGGTACGGGGTACGAGGTACACCCCGGCGGCCCCTCACTCACCCGTACCTCGTACCTAGTACCCGTACCCGAGAATGTCCGTCAAGCTCCGTTTCCGCCGCATGGGCCGCCGCAAGCTGCCCGTCTACGGCCTCGTCGCCACCGACAGCCGCTCGCCCCGCGACGGCCGCTTTATCGAAGACCTCGGCCGCTACGAGCCCGTCGCCGAGCCGGCCGTCGTCAAGCTCGACGCCGAGCGCGTGGTGTACTGGCTCGGCCAGGGCGCCCAGCCGTCGCACACGGTCCGCAACCTGCTCCAGAAGGAGGGCGTCCTGCTCCGGTGGGCGCTGACGCGGCGGGGCGAGGAGCCCGAGGCCATTGAGCAGCAGGTGGCCGAGTTCCGCGAGCGCCGCGACGGGGCGCAGCCGACGACGAAGACGCGGGCCGAGCGCCGCGCCGAGGCCCTGGAGGCCGAGCGGACGCAGGCCAAGGAGCGGGCGGCCGAGATCGCCAAGGAGCGCGCCGAGCGCGAGGCCGAGCTCCAGCGGGAGCGCGAGGAGGCCGAGGCCGCCGAGCGTGCCGCCGCCGAGGAGGCCCGCGCCGCCGCGACCGCCGACGCCGCCGATTCCGAAGCGCTGACGACGGCCGCCGACCAGCCCGCCGCCGAGGGCGGGGCGAGCGAGACGCCTGACGCCGTCGTCGAGGGCGAGCCCGTGCCGCAGACGTCGAGCCAGGCCGACGGCGACAACGACACGGCCGACCGCCTCGCGGACGCCGAGGCCGAGGGCGGCGACGCCGCCGCGGCCGCCGCCACGGCCGCCGAGGTCGCCCCCGAGGCGCCCGACGCCGCCGAGGAGCAGCCGGCCGTCGCCGAGACCGAGTCCGAGGACGTCGCCGCCGACACGGGCGCGGACGTGGCCGACCAGGCCTCGGCCGGCGCCGCAGAGGGCGCGCCTGCCAAGCAGGCCGAGGGCCTCGCGACGGCGCCCGAAGGCACGTCCGGCGCCGAGCCCTCGGGCGACGCGCCGCCGGAGGAGGACGCCAAGAGCGCCTAAGCCCTCTCCCGAATAGGACCGCCGCGGGCGGGGTGGGCACGGCGTCCGCCCCGCCCGCGCGTTCCGGCCACCCACGCCGGCCGCCCCGCCCCGCCCGCCGGGGGCGGGGTGGCGCCTTCTCGACCTCGCCCGACGTTTCTCCGCCATGCCCGTCGACCCCGACCGTCTCCTCCTCATGGGCCGCATCGGCCGCCCGCACGGCGTGCGCGGCGAGATGAAGGTGTTCCCCGAGACCGACGACCCGAACCGGCTGGCGCTGCTCGACCGGCTGTTCGTCGGTGAGAGCCCCGAGGCCGCGCGCGAGGTCACGGTCGAGGGCGTCCGGTTCCAGTACCCGAAGGGGCGGACCGTCGTGCTCCTCACGCTCGACGGCGTCGACACGCGCGAGGGGGCCGAGGACCTCGTCGGCCGCGAGCTCTACGCCGACGCCGACGACCTTCCCGCCCTCGAAGAGGGCGAGGCGTTCCTCCATGACCTCGTCGGCCTGGAGGTGGTCGTCGTGGACGGCGAGGGCGGGGTGGTGGGCGAGCCCGTGGGCACGGTCCGCGACCTCTACGAGGGCGCCCAGCTCCTCTTCGCCATCCAGCGCCCGGACGGGACGGAAGTCCTGCTCCCCGACGTCGACGAGTTCGTCGACCGCCTGGACCTCGACGCCCGCCGCCTCTACGTCCGCCCGCCCGAAGGGCTCTTTTGAACGCTGAACGACGAACGCTGAATGCTGAAGGAAAGAGGCATTCCCTTCGTCGCTCGCCGTTCAGCATTTAGCGTTCCCCATGCGTTTCGACCTCGTCACGGCCCTCCCCGACCTCGTGCGGAGCCCGCTGGAGCACTCGATCCTGAAGCGGGCGCAGGACAAAGGGCTCGTGACCGTCGAGGTCCACGACCTCCGCGACTACGCCGAGGGCCGGCACCGGCAGATCGACGACATCCCGTACGGCGGGATGGGCGGGATGGTGCTCAAGCCCGAGCCGCTGTTCGCATGCGTCGAGGCGCTCCAGGCCCAGCACGGCCCCTACGACGAGGTCGTGTTCCTGACGCCGGACGGCGAGACGTTCGACCAGCCGACGGCGAACGCGTTCTCACTGTGCGAGCGGCTCCTGCTCATCGCCGGCCACTACAAGAACGTCGACCAGCGGGTCCGCGACGCGCTCGTCACGCGCGAGGTGTCGGTCGGCGACTACGTGCTCTCGGGCGGCGAGCTGCCGGCGCTCGTCCTTATCGACGCCGTCGCGCGCCTCGTGCCGGGTGTCTTGGGCGATGCCGGCTCAGCCCTGAGCGACTCGTTCCAGGACGGGCTGCTCGACGCGCCGAGCTACACCCGCCCCGCCCAGTTCCGCGACATGGAGGTCCCGGCCGTCCTGCGCTCCGGCGACCACGGGGCCGTCGAGGCGTGGCGCGAGGCGCAGCGCCTGGAGCGGACGCGCGCGCGCCGGCCCGACCTCCTCGACGCCACCCCGCCTGGGGCGGGGCGGGGCGGGGCGGCCAGCGAAGAACGTCGGTAGACGCGTGGAGAGGCCGCTTTGGGCCGCTCCGCTCGGTAGTTTCCTCCTTCGTGCTTTTGTGACCGCGCCTCTGCTGCGCGCCCTCCCACCCCGCCCGCACCCATCATGGCGACCGACCTCATGAGCCTCGTGGAGGCCACGCAGCTCCGCGACGACCACCCCGACTTCGCCGCCGGCGACACCGTCCGCGTCCACGTCCGCGTGATCGAGGGGGACAAGGAGCGCGTCCAGCTGTTCGAGGGCGTCGTGATCGCGATCCAGCACGGGGGCGTCGCGCAGACGTTCACGGTGCGGAAGATCTCGAACGGCGTCGGTGTCGAGCGCGTGTTCCCGTTCGCGTCGCCGCGGATCGCCCAGATCGAGGTCGTCCGCTACGGCCGCGTCCGCCGCGCCAAGCTGTACTACCTCCGCGGCCTCCGCGGCAAGGCCGCCCGCATCACCGAGCGCCGCCGGACGGTCTAGAGAGCGATGGGTAAAGAGTGACGGGTGAAGGGCAAGAAGACTCGTCACTCGTCACCCCTCGCTCGTCACCCGACCCATGCGCCTCGCCGTCTGGCCCGTCCTCCCCGCCCGCGCGCTCGTCCGCGCCCTGGGCTCGGCGGCGGAGGCCGTCGTGAGCGGGGTGGTCGAGGTGGAGCCGTACGAGGCGCGCGCCGCGCTCGACGACGGCCGCGCCGACCTCGCGCTCGTGCCCACGCTCGACGTGCTGCGGGCGTACGAGGGGCTGGAAGTCGTGCCCGGCGTGGCGCTCGCCGGCGAGCGGAGCCCGCGCCGTCGGCTCGTGGTCGGCGTCCCGCTCGACCAGATCGAGACGGTCGCGTTCGACCCGCGCGACGCGCAGGAGGCGATCCTCGCCCAGCTCGTGCTCCGCGAGCACTACGGCGTCCTGCCCACGTTCGCGCTGGCCGACCCGGCGACGCCGCTCGCGGACGTCCTGGAGACGGCGTCGGCCGCGCTCGTCGACGCCCGCGACCCGGTGCCGGACGGCGCCGTCGTGCTCGACATCGGCCAGGAGTGGACCGACCTCACGCTCCGCCCCTACCCGTGGGGCCTCCTCTGCGCCCGCGCCGGCACGCTCGACGAAAAGGCGGTCGCCCGCCTCCAGGCCGCCGTCCGCGCCGCCCCGCCCTCGGACGACCTCCTCGTCGACGGCGTGGCCGTGTACCAGCTCACGCTCGACGGCTACGCGGCCGACGGGCTCGACCAGCTCGGCGAGCTCCTGTTCGCGACGGGCACGCTGAGCGAGGTCCCGGCCCTCCCCTTCGTCGCGGCGGGCGGGGCGGAGGAACCGGGCGGGGCGGAGGCGGAGTAAGCCTCGGCGGCGGGCCAGGCGCCGAGCGGCGGAGCCGACCGCCCCGCCCTTTACTCGTCACCCATCACTCGCACCATGGCCGACGGCACCAAGACGATCGTCACGAACCGGCGCGCGCGCTACGACTTCGAGCTGACGGACCGTTTCGAGGCGGGCCTCGTGCTCAAGGGGTCCGAGGTGAAGGCGCTGCGGACGGCGCAGGCCAACCTCCAGGACGCCTTCGTCATCCTGCGCAAGGACGGCGTCGACCTCGTCAACGCCTACATCGCGCCGTACGAGATGGCGGGGCGGCAGAACCACGAGCCCAGCCAGCCGCGGCGGCTCCTCCTGCACAAGGCGGAGATCGAGAAGCTGCGGAAGGGGACCGAGCAGAAGGGGTTCACGATCGTCCCCACGCGGCTCTACTTCAAGGGCGGCCGGGCCAAGGTCGAGATCGCGCTCGGGCGCGGCAAGAAGACCGTCGACAAGCGGCAGACGATCGCGGACCGCGAGTCGAAGCGGAAGCTGGACCGGATCATGAAGGGGCGGTAGACCACCCCGCCCCCGCGCGGGCGGGGCGGTGGGTCCTTGCGGGCGGGGCGGGGCGGGGCGGCGCTACCCTCCGGCGTCACAACCCGCTGCGCCGTGTCCCGCCCCGCCCGCCGCCTCCGCCGAAAGACCTGGAGGGCTCGCCGACGGTGGCACCGGATGGTGCGGCCGCTGCGCCGGCCAGCGCGCGTGCTGACGGTGGCCCTCATGCTGGCGGTGATCGGCGTCGGGTTCTACGCCCTGTACCAGAGCGAGTCGACGGAGCGCGGGGGAGCCTTGGCCCACGCCGAGGGCGGGGTGGCGGTCCTTGACGTGGAGCCTCGCAGCGACGCAGAGATGGCGGGGCTTCAAAGCGGAGACCACCTCGCCTCGTTCCGAGGCCGACCTGTGACGCCGGCCCTCGCGGACTCGCTCGACGACAGGTTCCTGTTCGCCGGCGCCGAAGGCGATTCGGTCGCCGTCGAGGTCCGTGGGGAAGAGGGCAGGTGGGCGGCCGTCGTTGTCCTGGGGGCTCGCCAAGCTGAGGACGCTGAGCGCTTCGGGCTCAACCCACAGTGGGCAGATCGGATAGTGGGCGCAGTGTGGTTCCTCGGCGCCCTCGCGTTCGCTCTCTGTGGACTCGCCTTGTTCGTCCGAGCGCGGGCGCGGGGCTACCTCGCCTCGCTCGGCACCGCGCTCCTCTCCGTCGCGGGCGGGGCGGCGTTCGTTGGGCTCGTTGATTGGGACGGGGCGGGGTTAGGCGGTCCCCTCTTGATTGCTCTTGGTTTCGTCTCCGTCGCGGCCTTCTTTTCTGCGCTTCCGGCGATCACGTCGGCCCTCGTCCGGTTCCCGGACGGCCTGTACACGCCTGCTTGGACTCGCCACACGCGGCGCCTAGCCATCGGTGGGATCGTGTCGATGATCGGGCTCTTTATCGCCGGCACCGAGGCCGCTGGCGCGGAGTGGCTCCGGTACGCCGCCCTCGGCGTGGGCGTGGTGATCGTCGCGGTCCCAGCGATCGGGCTGTTCCAGAAGTACCGGCGGACGGCGAACCCGGAGGTCCGTCAGCAGATGAAGTGGGTGCTCCTCCCGCTCGGAGCCTTCCTCGCCATCATCGTCGTGGCAAGCGTGGGGAGCCAGTCGGTCGCGGCGTTCGACTCGGAACGGACCGCGTCGGGGTACCTCTTCAACTGGGGGACCTACGCCGCGGCGGGGCTCGCGTTCGCGGCCATCCCGCTCGGCGTCCTCGCCGGCGTCCTCCACTTCCGCCCGTGGGACGCTGACCTGTGGATCGCCCGGTCGGCCGCCGTCGGCGCGGCGACGCTCGTGCTCACGGCCGTGTTCGCGGGCGGGGTGGAGGCGCTGCGCGTCGGCCTCCAGTCGTCGTTTGGGGCCGGCGCCGAGCCCGTGGCCGGGGCGCTCGCCGCCGTCGTCTCGCTCGCCGCCTTCAACCCCGTCCGCGAGTGGTTCCTGCGCCGCGCGGACGCCGACCTCCACCGGACGCGCGAGGTGCTGTGCGACCGGCTCCCGCTGGTCCTCACCGGCCGGCAAGTCGTCGCCCCGCCCGCCGAGGTGGGCCGCGTGGCGATGGGGATCGTCCGCAGCGCGTTCCGCACCGAGCGGGCGGCCGTCTTCACGGTCGGCGCGGGCGGGGCGTGGTCGGCCGTCGCGTGCGCCGGCGTCGCGGGCGGGGCGGCGTCGGACTGGGCCGCGTGCGCGCTGCTGCCCCCTGACGCCCTCCCCGCCCACTCCGTCCAGGTGTGGGAGGACGGCCTGTTCGTGCTCCGCGTCCCGCTCCGGTCCGTCGAGGGCGAGGCCGTGGGCGTGCTCGCGCTGGGCACGCACGGGCGCGGGCGGGGCTACAGCACCGAAGAGCGGAAGGCGCTCGACGGCGCCTCGTTCGCGCTCGCCGAGGCCCTCCTCGTCTCCGCCCGCCGCGAGGCCGCGCGCGCGACGGACTACGACCGCCTGGCCGGCCTCGTCGCCCGGTTCGCGGACGCTGAGGCGTCAGGCGACGGCCAGGCGACGGAGCCGGGTGCCGCCCCGCCCCGGCCCTATCCGTCGGCGTAGAGCGGGCCGCCCCGCTCTGTCACGCGCCCTCGGGCGGGGCGGGGCGGCGGGCCTTGTCGGCGACGTTCGCGTCCATCTCGGCCACGCGGTCCCGGAGGTCCTGCCGGTGCGCCTCCAGTTTGGCGCGGAGGCCGTCGTCCGACGTGGCCAGGATCTGGACGGCGAGGAGCGCCGCGTTTTGCGCCTGCCCGATCGCGACGGTCGCGACCGGCACCCCGCCCGGCATCTGGACGATGGAGAGCAGCGAGTCCATCCCCTTCAGGTTCCGCGTGGCGACGGGCACGCCGACGACGGGCAGCACCGTCGACGCCGCGATCATGCCGGGCAGGTGCGCCGCCCCGCCCGCGCCGGCCACGATCACTCGAAGCCCTCGCTCGGCGGCCGTCCGGGCGTAGTCCGTCATGGCGTCGGGCGTCCGGTGGGCCGAGAGGACGCGGGCCTCGAAGGGGACGCCGAAGTCGGCGAGCACGTCGGCCGCGGCGTCCATCGTGGGCCAGTCGGACTCGGAGCCCATTGCGAGACCGACGAGGGGGGTGGGCATGAGGGATAGAGGGATAGAGGGATAGAGGGATGATACCGGGCGGGGTGGGTGGGTCGCCTTCCTCATGCCTCTTCCATCCCGTATCCCTCCATCCCTCTACAGCCGCACCGCCTCGGCCGCCGCTTCGGCCCGCTCACGCGCCGCCTCCACGGTCGGCGCCGTCGCGGTCACGTGGCCCATCTTGCGGGCGGGGCGGACCTCCGTCTTGCCGTAGAGGTGGACGCTCGCGCCGTCGACGGCGAGCGCGTCCGAAAGGCCGGGCGCCACCCCGCCCTCGCGCTCGCCCAGCACGTTGACGACGCACGCGGCCGGCACGCGCAGGCCGGGGTCGCCGAGCGGCCAGTCGAGGACGGCGCGGACGTGGTTCTCGAACTGCGACGTGTGGCTCGCGTCGATCGTGAGGTGCGCCGTGTTGTGCGGGCGGGGCGCCACCTCGTTCACGAGCACCGCCCCGCCCTCGGCCACGAACACCTCGACCGTCGCCACGCCGACCACGTCCAGCGCCTCGACGGTCGCGAGCGCCACGCGGCGGGCCTCGGCCTCGACGGACTCGGGGAAGCCGGCCGGCGCCCAGGCCGCCCACAGACGGTGGTCGCGGTGCTCGCTCCGCACGACCGGGTAAACCACGGCCGCCCCGCCCCGCCCGTCTACGGTGGGCCGCCGCGCGACGGTGACGGCGGCCTCGGCCTCGAACGGGACGAACGCCTCGACGAGCAAGCCGTCCTCAGCCGATAAATCGTCCCACGCCGCCTGGACGTCGGCCTCGGTCCGGCACGTCGCGTTGCCGTAGCCGTCGTACGAGCCCTCGAACCGCTTGCACACGACGGCCCCGAACCGCTCCAGCGCGGCCAGCGCCTCGCCGCGCGTGGCAGCCCAGACGTGGGCGGGTTGGGGCAGCCCGTGCTCCGCGAGCCGCGCCCGCTGCCGCCCCTTGTGGCGGATGGCGACGAGCGCCTCGACGCCGGGCCGCACGGGCACGCCCGCCGGCACGCGGTCGGCCGGCGCCCACTCGCTCTCGACCGTCACCACGTCGCACGCCTCGGCCCACGGGCCGAGGACGGACGCGTCTTCCCAGTCGCCGACCGTCACGTGGGCGAGCGGAGCGGTGGGGCCGGACGCCGACGGCGCGAGCACGCGGACGTCGACGCCCAGCCGCGCGGCGGCGAACGCGGTCATGCGGCCGAGCTGGCCGCCTCCAAGGATGCCGAGAACCATGCGGGTGGCGAGGAAAGGGTGATGGGCGGGGCGGTCGGGCGAGCGCCCCGGGCCGCCACCCCGCCCCCGCGGGCAGGGTACCCCGGAACCGGGCGGGGCGGCGGTGCCGGCGCCTCCTGCCCGTCACTCGTCACCCTTTACTCATCGCCCGCCCTACTCGTCACGCGCGACCACGCTCAACTCCCGGCTCCGCTCCGTCGCGATGCCGACGGCGTCGATGAGCATGGTCCGCAGCCCGTGCTTCTCGAGCTCGGCGACGGCCGAGATCGTCGTGCCGCCGGGCGTCGTGACCTCGTCGCGCAGGATGGCGGGGTGGCGGCCGGTCTCGATGGCGAGGCGCGCGGCGCCGAGCACGGTCTGCGCCGCGAGCCGCGCGGCGACCGTCCGCGGCAGCCCCTGCTTGACGCCGGCGTCGGTGAGCGCCTCGATGACCATGAACACGTAGGCCGGGCCGCTCCCCGAGAGGCCGGTCACGGCGTCCATAAGGTACTCCGGCACCACCTCGACGATGCCGACGGCCGCGAACACCTCGCGGGCCAGCGCCACGTGCTGCCCCGAGGCGCCCGCCCCGCCCGCGATCGCCGTGGCCGCCTCGTCGACGAGCGCCGGCGTGTTGGGCATCGCGCGGACGACGGCCAGCGGTTGCCCGAGCGCCCCGGCGATCGCCCGCGTGGTCACGCCGGCCAGCGTCGAGAGCACGAGGGCGCCGGGCGAGACGTGGTCGCGGACCTCGTCGAACAGGGCGCCCGCGTTCTGCGGCTTGACCGACACCAGCACGACGGTCGCCCCGCGGACGGCCCCGACGTTGTCGGTCGTGGCCGTGACGCCGGGGAGCCGCTCGCGCAGCTCGTCGAGCCCGCTCGCGTCGCGGCGCGTGACGCGGATCTGCCCCGCGGCGAGGTCGTCGCCGCGGAGGAGGCCGCCGACGAGCGCTCGGCCGATGTGGCCGGCGCCGAGCACGGCGAGGGTCTGGTCGCGGAGCACGGACGGGGTGGGGTGGTGAGTGACGGGTAACGAGTAAAGAGCGGGGTGATCGGTGAACGCCGACGCTCGGCCGTCACCGCCCCGCCTCCGGCTGATTTGCCTTCGCCGCCCCGCCCACACAGTACGGCGGGGCGGGGTGGTCCGGCGGCCCCTCCGGCTCGTCACTCGTCACCCCTCACCCGCCCCTCACGCGATGAGCCCTTCGACCACGCCGCGGTCGTCGATGACGGTCTCCGGCGTGGCGCCGCGCCCGGCCTCCCGCCCCGCCCCCGGCTCGATGGCGAGCGGGCCGAGGTCGAACAGGCACGTCGCCCACGTCAGCCCGGCCCCGAAGCTCACGAGCGCGAGCGTGTCGCCGGCGCGCGCGCGGCCGCTCTCCAGGACTTCCGAGAGCGCGATGGGGATCGTCCCGGCGGACGTGTTGCCGTAGTCCGCCACGTTCATGACCACCTTCTCGGGCGGCAGCCCGAACTGATCGGCCGCGTACTCGATGATCCGCGCGTTCGCCTGGTGGGGGATGAACAGGTCGATGTCCTCGACGCCCGCGCCGGCCTTCGTCATCACCCGTTCGAGCGACTCGCACATCGTCTGCGTCGCGAACCGGAACACGGCGCGGCCCTCCATGCGCAGAAAGTGCGTGCGGTTGTCGATGGCCTCCTGGCTGACCGGGTTGCGCGTGCCGGGGCACGGCGAGATGAGGACGTCGGCCTGCGACCCGTCGCTCCCCAGCTCGAACGACCGGAGCCCGCACGGCCGGTCCGTGGCCCGGAGCACGACGGCGCCGGCGCCGTCGCCGAACAGGACGCACGTCGTGCGGTCCTGGAAGTCGATGTTTTTCGAGAGCACCTCGGCGCCGACGAGGAGGATGGTCTCGTACGCCCCGGTCTGGATAAACTGGTCGGCCGTGACGAGGCCGTACACGAACCCGGTGCACCCGACCATGAGCGTCATGGCGCCGGCGCGCGTGCAGCCCAGGCGGTCCTGGACCTGGCTCGACGTGGGCGGGGTGAGGTAGTCCGGCGTCGACGTGGCGACGAGCACGAGGTCCACGTCGGCGCCCGTGATCCCGGCCCGGTCGAGCGCCATCCGCCCGGCCTCGACGCACAGGTCGCTCGTCGCCTGCTCCTCGCTCACGAAGTGCCGCCGCTCAATGCCCGACCGCGAGCGGATCCACTCGTCGGTGGTGTCGACGTACTGGGCGAGGTCGTCGTTCGTGACGGGCGGGCCGGGGGCGTAGTGGCCCCAGCCGACGAGGGAGGCGTACGGGCGGGTCATGGCGGTGCGTGTGAGCGCGGAAGCGGTTTCGGTTCAGGATAACGGTGCCTGGGCGGGGTGGGGCGTCTCCCCACGGCGCCTCAGGCGAGGTCGAACCGCCCCGCCCGCAGAAACTGGACCGTTTGCCGGATGACCTCAGATGACCACATGATGGTGGAGTGCGACGGCGGGAGCACGATCGCGTCGGCGAGGCCGCCTGGGGCGTGGGCGCTGGCGACCGACACGAGCCCGTCGTGCGGACCCGCGAACAAGCGCCCGAACGGGAGCCGCGTGCCGGTCCCCGCGATCACGCCGGCCTCGATGCCGCGCACGTCGCCGAGCGCGTTGGGGACGCTCGCGGCGTCGGTCCCGAGCTGGCCCAGCGCCGGGCCGAGGACCGACGGGAACGGACGGCGCGCGCGGAGCGCGTCGGCCACCTCGGAGCCGCCGTGGGGCGGGGCGAGCATGACGGCCCGCGAGCCCTCGGGCAGCGGCCGCCCCCGGTCGTACCGCCCCGCCGCAAAGGCGCGGACCACGACGCCGCCCAGCGAGTGCGTCACGAAGTGGACCCGCGCCGCCGGCTCCCGCCCCGCCCCGCCCGCGAGGAGCGCGTTCACGCGCGGCGCGAGCACGATCTCGACGAGCGCCTGGACCGTCCGCCGCCGCGACGGATAATCCACCACGTGCGGGCTGAACCCGGCCCGCCGGAGCGCCCGCGCGAGCGGCATCATCGAGAGCCCCGTCCGCCCGAGGCCGTGGAGCAGGAGGACGGGGTCGGGCATGTCCAGCGAGCGGCGAGCAGAGGGCAGCGAGCGGGGCGGGGCGGTCGTAGGCGGCCGGTTGCGCCCTCGCTCCGCGTCGAGTTTCTACCCGGCCTGCCGCTTCAGGGGCGGGGTGGGGGCATCTTCTGCACGCTGCACGCTGCACGCTGCACGCTGCACGCTGCACGCTGCACGCTGCACGCTTCCTACTCGCCCCCGGGCGGGGTGGTCAGGCCGGGCTGGCGGTTCAGGTACTCCTGGTAGAGCTCCGTCTGGCGGCTCACGAGCGGGACCTGGTAGCCGTCGATAAAGACGGCCGTGACGTCGGTCGCCGGCTGGAACGGGTCGCCGTCGGCGACGAACAGCGTGGCCTGCTTGCCGACCTCGACCGAGCCCATCCGGTCGTCGACGCCGAACATCCGGGCCGGCGCGATCGTGACGGCCTCCAGCGCGGCCTGGCGGTCGAACCCGTAGTCCTGGCCGAAGGCGACGGCGAAGCCGGCGTGGAACGGGAGGTTTCGGTAGTTCTGCATCCGGTCCTGCGTCTGGAGCGCGACCGGCACGCCGGCCTGGGCTAGCAGCGCCGCGTTCTCGTAGGCCCGGCTGTAGCGGTCCGACGCCCGCGTCGGGAGCCCGAGCACCGGGCCGGCGATAACCGGGAGCCCGGCCGCCGCGATCTGGTCGGCCACGCGCCACCCCTCGGCCACGCCCGTCAGGACGGCCGAGACGTCCTTGCCGTCCAGCCACTCCAGCGCCTTCACGATGTCGGCCGCCGCGTTGGCCTCGACCAGCAGCACGCGCTCGCCGCGGACGGCGGGGAGGAGCGCCGCGAACTCGGGCTGGTACGGCATCTCGCCCGCCCCGCCCCCGGCCGCGCGCGCCGAGTCGATCCGGGCGTAGAGCACGGCCTGCTCCCACGTCTCGTCCAGCGTCTCGAGCGCCTCCTTGGCCGCCTTGTCGATGGCCTCCTGCTCGCGGCGGTCGAACGGCCCGCGCCGCCCGGTCGTCGGGAAGTTGAGGACGACGGCCTCGAAGCCCGTCGACATCTGGGCCGGCGTGTAGCCGTGGAGGTTCACGAGCGCCGCCGTCCCCGGCATGAGCCCGCCCTGCGGCACGGCCAGCGCCGTCGTCACGCCTGAGAGCCGCGTGATCGGCACGTGGATCGTCGACGGGTTGACGGCGGTGATCGCCTCCATCTGCGGCGTCACGTCGCCGATCTCGTCGAAGTCCTGCGTCTCGTCGACCGAGCCGACCTCGTCGAGCCCGATCCGCGTCCCGGCGTCGATAAAGCCCGGGTAGACCGTGCCCCCGTCGCACGGGACCACGACCGCCCCGCCCGGCACGGCGGCCTCGCCGACGGCTGCGATCCGCCCGTCCTCGATGACGACGGTCCCGCGCTCGACCACGCCGCGCGTGACGGTCTCGATGCGGCAGTCGGTGAGCGCGAACGTCCCCGTCCGCGCGCGGTACTGCGGGCCTTGCGCGAGCGCGGGCGCGGCGACGAGGAGGGCGAGCCCGATTAGGGTCGACGGGGTCAGGGCGGGGAGGAGGAAACGCATGGGCGGACCCAAAGGGTGGGGCGGTTGCCGAGGGCGGGGCGGGGCGGCCAGTCCGGCGCCACCCCGCCCGGGGCGCGCGGGCGGGGCGGTCTACTGGGCGAGGTCCGAGAGGTGGACGCCGCGCATGCACGACTCGGTGTGGCCGCCGAGCAGGACCTCGGCGACCTCCTCGTTCGGGTCCACGAACACGCGCTGGTCGTCGCCGTCGCGCGCGCGGTCGAACCGCGGCACGCCGTCGACGAACGTCATGTCGACGCGGGTGTAGATCGAGAGCGGGTGCTCGGCGAATACGGCGAGGTCGGCGTCCTTGCCCACCTCGATCGAGCCCACGCGGTCGTCGATCCCGAGCTGCCACGCCGGGTTGATGGTCACGAGCGCGAGGGCCTCGTCGTCCGAGAGGTCGCCGTAGCGCTGCGTCTTGGCCGCCTCGTGGTAGAGGTAGCGGATGAGGCCGGCGTCGTCCGAGTTCACCGACGTCCGCACGCCGTTGCGCACCAGGACGGCCGCGTTGTAGGCCGTCGAGTAGTAGACCTCGAACTTGTACGAGCCCCAGTCCGAGAACACGCTCGCGCCGGCCCCGAAGGCGGCCAGCTCGGGGGCCACCTTGAACGCCTCGTTCCCGTGCTGGAACGTGAGCCGGTCGATCCCGAAGTCGCGGAACACCTCCATCAGCATGAGGATCTCGTCGGCCCGGTAGCTGTGGCTGTGGACGAGCACGTCGCCCGCGAGGATGCCGGCGAGCGTTTCGAGGCGCCGGTTGTACGGGGGGAGCGGCCGCCCCGCCCGCTCGGCCTCGGCCTGGGCGGCGGCGTAGGCGCGGGCATCCGTGAACGCCTCGCGGTAGACCTGCTCGACGCCCATCCGCGTGGCCGGCCGCACGCCGCGGCCCCGCCCGTGGACGCGCGTCGGGTTCTCGCCGAGCGCGAACTTGATCGTCCGCGGCGCGCCCTCGAAGAGCATCCCGTCCGGGTCGAGAGTGCCCCAGCGGAGCTTGATCGTCTCGTTCTCGCCGCCGACCGGGTTCGCCGAGCCGTGCATGGTGTGGATCGTCGTCACCCCGCCCGCGAGCGCGCGGTAGATGCCGACGTCGGCCGGGTCGAGCGCGTCGCGCATCTGGACCTCAGCGACGACGGCGTTCGTCGCCTCGTTGACCGACGAGAGCGCGATGTGGCTGTGGGCGTCGATGATCCCGGGCGTCACGTGCCGCCCCGCCACGTCCACCACGCGGACCCCGCGCGGCGCGTCGAGCCCTTGCCCGACGGCGGCGATCGTCCCGTCGCGCACGAGCACGTCGGCGTTCTCGATCGTCCCGTTCGTGACCGTGTGGACGGTCCCGCCGCGGAGCAGGACGTCGCCGCGGGCGTCCGCCGGCGGCAGGTCGAGCGGCGTCTGGGCGGCCACCCCGCCCCAGGCGGTCGCGGCGAGGAGGAGGGCGAGGAGCGTGCGCATGTCGGAGGTACAGGGTACTCGGTACGGGAGGGGCGGAGACGTACCGGGTACCCCGTACCCCGTACCCGCCCGGGAGGGCGTTACTCGGGCCGCCGCGTGGCGGTGATCGGGAACGAGCCGAACGACGCGATTTCAGCGGTCCCGGAAAACTCGTCGTCCGCGATCGTCCCGGCGATCGTGACCGTGCCGACGTCGTCGCTCTGGAACGTCATCGTGAGCACGTTGCCCTCGACGGTCACGCTCGTGAGCGGGTCGGTCTCGCCGTCGCCGGTGATGGTGCCGGTAAACGAGCCGGCCGAGCCCTCGACCGTGAACCGCCCCTCCTGCGCGCCGGCCGGCGTCGAGACCTCATAGTCCCACGTCCCGACGGCCTGGACGACGGCGTCGGGGTCGGCGCCCGCCACCCCGCCCCCACCCTCCACCTCGTAGGCGACGCCCTCGACGATCACGTGACGGACCTCCGTCGAATCGGTAAACAAGTCGCCGACGGTGACGACGAGGTTGGCCAGCTTGCCCTCCTCGACCGTGCCCAGGTCGCGGTCGACGCCGAGCAGCCGCGCCGGCCCGATCGTCAGGGCTTCGAGCGCGTCGTCGGGGCTGAGCCCGGCCTCGACCATGCGGTGGAGGTTCGCGTGGATGTCGCCGGGCTTCACGTCGAGCGTCGCGAACGCGAACGGGACCTCGGCGGCGGCGAGCGCGGCCGGGCTCCGCTCGAACCGGGCGACGGCCTCGCGCCGCTGGCCCGTCAGCGCTGTCTTCTCACCCTCCGTGTCGCGGTACGACAGGATGCGGCGGTTCGAGATGAACGAGGCCTCGCCGGGCGAGATCGTCGGGCGGTCGACGGCGGGCGCCGCGCCGCCGGCCGCGGAGGTGTCGGCGGCGACCGTGTCGGGCAGCGCGAGCGGGGCGAACACAGCCGTCCGCCCCGCCCGGAGCTTCTCCACGAGCGGGGCGGCGTCGGGGACGCCAGCGAGGATCGGGGTCAGCCCCATCTCGCCGGAGGCGCGGAGCGCGCGGAACCCGTCGAGCCAGCCGTCGACGGCGAACACGAACGGGCCGTCGCCGTCGATGAGCGGCCGGAGCCCATCGAGCACGGGGTCGAACCGGGGCCGCGCCGTCCCGCCCCGCTCCTCGTCGAAGGCGAGCCGCGAGGCGTCGCGGCGGCGCGCGTTCTCGACCGTCTCGCGCAGGACGGCGAGCACGCCCATGACCGTGGCCGGGTAGACGCCGGATGCCGGGTCGAGCCGCGCGACCGTCGAGGCCGGGCCGTCGAGGACGAGGGCCGGCGCGCTCTCCTGCCGCCCCGTCTCGCGGAGCAGGACGACGGCGCCGCGCCCGGAAAACAGGCCCTCCTGCGGGGCCACGTGCGCGGCGCCGAACCCGGCCTCGCGGAGCTGCTTGACGCGGGCGTCGGTCGGGTCGTAGAGGTCGCGGGCCTGGCGGTCGGGCGTGATGCCGGCGAGCTCGCGGGGCGGGGCGCCGCGGTCGCCTTCGTACCGCTCGTCTGGGCTCTCCGCCTTCTTGATCCCGGCCGTCCCAAAGGCGTCGACGAAGGCGGCGTAGACCGTGAACGAGTCGGCCTCGACCACGCGGGCGTCGAACGGGACGGCCACGTCGCGGCCGACGGCCTCAATCCGCCCGTCGCGGACGACGACGGTAGCGCGCTCCAGGACCTCCCCCGGCGCCGTCACCACGCGCGCGTTCGTCAGCGCCAGCGTCTGCGTCACGGGGCGGAGCGGCGTCTCGGCGGAGATCCCCTGGGCGCGGGCGGGGAGGGCGAGGCAGCAGGCGAGGGCCGCGACGGCGGCGAGACGGTGTCGAAGAGCCATCGGGGCGGGGTGGTGACGCGCGAAGATAGCGTGAGCGGAATGGGAAATGGGGCGGGGTGGCGCCCGTCTTGTTCCGCCCCGCCCGTGGACACCGCGCCTCCCCTGTGGCACCCGTAGGGACACGGCGTGCCGTGTCCGATGCGGGCGGGGCGGTCCAGAACGGCGGTGCCCCGCCCGACGGCGTTGCATGCAACGCTGCTACAGCCGCCGCCCCGCCCACGGGCGACCGCCGGTCGCCCCTACGACGCCACCCCGCCCCTGCGCCTTGCGGGCGGGGTGGGGCACCGTCGCTGCCCGCTGTTCGCCTCAGCCCGCGAACACGCCCCACTCGTGGCCCAGGCTCCGCGCCGCCGGCGTCACGATCTGCCCCGGGCGCAGGCGGATCGTCTGCCGCCGCAGCCGGGCCTGCCGCACGTCCGTCTCCGTTACCACGCCGCGCTCGACCGTGCGCACGTGGTCGTCGGCCGCGGGCGGGGCGGGCGGGGCGAGGTCGACGGCCGGGAGCCACCGGGCCGCCTCGGGCCGCCCCGCCCCCAGCCACAGCGCGCGGTCGAGGGCGACGTGCGGGTCCGCCCCGCTCACGACGTCGAGGGTGAGAGCGACCGGACCGAGCGCGACCGTCGCGCGCTCGGGCACGCCCCACGCGCGGCGCGTGCCGTCGGGGAGCACGAGCCGCGAGCGGACGGGCTCGGGCGCCGGCGCGTCCACCACCCCGCCCGGCCCCTGGAGCCGGAGGCCCGGACCGGGCGGGGCGGCGTCCAGGTCGAGCGCGTCGAGCGCGAGGCGGAGGTCGGCGCCGGGCGCGGCGGGGACGTACGCGAGCACGCGGCCCCGGCGCACGACGGCGACGCGCTCGGTCCCCCGGAGAACGCTCTTCTTTCCGAACAGCCGGGCCACGGCGCCCGGCGGGAGCACGGCCCGCGAGGCGAGCGCGCGGACGGCGAGCGCGTCCGGGCGGGGCGGGGCGGGCGTCACGCGGCGCCCGGGGCGCCGGGCAGGAAGCGGGCCTCGACGTCGGCGATCTTCTGCACGCGCCGGGCGTGGCGGCCGCCCTCGAAGTCGGTGCCGAGAAACTCGGCGAGCACGCGCTTGCACGTCTCGACGCCCATCGTCCGGCTCCCCAGCGTGAGCACGTTGGCGTCGTTGTGCGCCCGCGCGTTGAACGCGCTGAACACGTCGGGGCAGAGCGCCGCGCGCACGCCCGGCAGCTTGTTGGCCACGATCGCCGAGCCCACGCCGACCCCGTCGATCATGAGCCCGAGCTGCGTCTGGCCCAGGTGGACGAGGCGGCCCACGGCGTAGGCAAAATCCGGGTAGTCCACGCTCTCGGCCGAGCCCGTGCCAACGTCGGTGATCGTCCAGCCCAGCGCCCGGGCGTGGGCGGCCAGGGCGTCCTTGATCTCGAACCCGGCGTGGTCGCACCCCAGCGCGAGCGTCTGGGCCGGCGCGCCCGCCACGGGGCGGGGCGGCGTCGGCGCGGGGAGGGCCGCCCCGCGCCGACGCCCGTCGGCGGGCTCGGCGAGGCGGAGCGTCAGGCCGTGGTCGCGGGCCGTGTCGCGGGCGAGGGCCGTCACGAGCGCGCCGGCCGGGACGGCGAGGTCGGCGCGGCCGGCGGCGAGGGCGTCGAGGACGGTCCGTTCGGAGACGAGGGCAGGCATGGGCCTAAGCTAGAGCCGCGGGCGGGGCGAGGTCGCGCCGCCGCCGCGCCGCCCGCTCGCGGCGTCCGCCCCAGGTATCCGCCGCGCGTTTGGTGAGTGCTCTTCGGGCGCCAGTAAGCGTCGGGTCGTTCCCTAGGGAATTACCTTTGGGCTCGGTCCTCTCCCTGCGTCCGACTCTCCCGCCTCCCATGCCCGCTCCCTCGTTCCGCTACCGTATCGACACCGATCACGGGCTGGCCCTGGCCCAGATCGCTGGCGACGCCACCGGGGAGTACATCGCCTCGTGCGTCCGCGCCCTCCAGGCCGACCCCGCGTGGTCCGACGCCTACGACGTGATCTGGGACGACCGCGGCGTGACCGTCCTCGACGTCACGCCGCGCGGGCTCGACGAGATGGTGGCGGCGCAGACGAACGGGCAGTTCGGCATGGACGTGATCGTGTCCGACCGCGGGTCGCGCGAGGCCGTCTTCCTCCTCTACGCCCGGCGCACGCGGGCGGCGGGGCGGCCGGCGCGCGTGTGCCGGACGCTCGACGAGGCCCTCGCCGCCGTCGGCCGGACGGCGCTCCCGGCGGCCCTCGACGTGGCCTGACCGCCCCGCCCCGCCAGGTCGCCTCTACAGGCCGTGCAGGTCGCGGACGTGCTGAGCGAGCGTGGTGAGGTCGGGGGCGGGACAGCGCGACGGCCCAAACGGGTCGTCCACGGGCGCCGTCGGGTCGAGGAGCCGGCGGAGCGTGCCGGCCACGCACGCCGCGAGCACGCCCGTGTTGTAGCCGCCTTCGAGCGACAGCGCGAGCCCCGCGCCCTGGGCGTCGGCCGCCTCCTGCACAACGCCCACGAGGTCGACGAGCCCCGTCACGCTCAGCGACAGCCCCCCCAGCGGGTCCAGGCGGTGCGCGTCGAACCCGGCCGAGACGACTACGAGGTCGGGCCGGAACCGGGCGGCCAGCGGCGGGAGGACGGCGCGGTAGAGGTCCACGAGCGCGTCGCCCGTCCGGGCGGGGAGGGGGAGGTTGACCGTGGCGCCGGCGCCCGCCCCGCCCCCCGCCTCGTCGAGCGCGCCCGTGCTCGGGTAGAGGCCGGCCTGGTGCGACGAGACGACGAGGACCGAGGGGTCGTCGTAGAACGCGTCCTGCGTCCCGTTGCCGTGGTGGGCGTCGAGGTCGACGACGAGCACGCGCTCGGCGCCGTGCGCGGCCTGGGCGTGGCGGGCCGCGACGGCGACGTGGTTGACGAGGCAGAACCCCATCGCCTGGTCGGGTGCGGCGTGGTGGCCCGGCGGGCGTCCCACGGCGAACCCGCCGGCTGCCCCGCCCGCGAGGACGGCGTCGACCACGGCGAGGAGCCCGCCGCACGCCCGCCGCGCGACGTCCCACGACGCCGGCGTCACGTAGGTGTCGGCGTCGAGCACGCCGCCGCCGCCCTCGGCCAGCGCCTCGACCCGGTCCAGGAGCGCCGCCGTGTGGACCCGCTCCAGCGCCTCGCGGGCCGCCGCCCCGCCCTCGACGCGTGCGAGGCCGGTCAGCCGCTCGTCCCCCTCGATGGCCGCGCGGACGGCGCCGAGCCGGGCGGGGCGCTCCGGGTGACCCGGCTCGGCGTGCCCGGCGTCGTGGTCGAGAAAAGCGAGGACGGCCATGGCGGAACGCAGAGATGAAACATGAATATAGCGTTAAGGAGGCCAAGCGCTGCCGGGTGCCAGGTCGCTGAATCCCCGCCGCCCCGCCCGTCGGTGGCACCCGTAGGGACACAACTCGTCGTGTCCGACGCGGGCGGACTCCAGGGGCGGGGCGGTCCTGAACGGCAGACTCGGGCGGGGTGGCGGAGCTGTCCAAAACGCGCCCGCGGACGCCCGGCCGCCCCGCCCGTGCCGCCCGCGAGCGGGGCGGGGATCGTCGCCATCCTACCCGACGAGGTCGAGCGCCTTGGGGAGGCACACGTAGTCCCGTTCGCGGGCGCCGCCGAGCGCGCCCGGCGCGAGCACGCCCGTGCTCTCGGTCAGCTCGCGGACGCGGCCGTCGCGCTCCAGGATGCACACCGGGTCGCGGTCGGCGTCGTAGGCCGCCAGCCGCTCGCGGCCGACCGCGACGTAGTAGCGCGCGTCGTCGCGGGCGGTCGCGGGCGTCGAGATCCCCTCGGCCACGAGCCACGCCGCCGCGCGGTCGCGCCACGCCTCCACGTCGGCGTCCGGGGGCGGGGCGTCGAGCGGCGTCGTGCGGAACAGGTCCCGGTCGACGAACCGGCGCGCGAGGTCGGCGAGGACGCGGTCGGCCGAGCCCGCCCACCGCTTGAGGCTGTACAGGACGTCGGTGTCGTCGAGCGCCGCGAACGCGTCGAGCAGCGGCCCGTGGAGGTCCGAGGCCGGGTCGAGGTCGTCGGCCGTGGCCCGCCCCGCCAGGAAAAAGGCGAAGGGCGGGGCGGTCTCGGCCAGCGCCGGGTCCGTGCCCCACCGCTCGCGCGCGCGGCCGACGGCGGCGCGGAGCACGTGGTCGGCCGCGATGACCGTCTTGTGGAGGTACACCTGGCCGTACATGAGGCGCCGGCTGAGGAGCACGTTCTCGACCGCGTACGCGCCCTTCGCCTCGATCACGATCCGCCCCGCCCCGGCGGTTTGCGCCCCGGCCGCCCCGCCCCGCCCGCCGCCGGGGGCGGGGTGGACGCGCATCGTCTTGATCACGCGGTCGACGCCGACGACGCCCTCGGCCACGCCCGTGTAGAAGGAGTCGCGGCGGAGGTAGTCCAGCCGGTCCATGTCGAGCTGGCTCGCGAGCAGGCTGTGGAAGAACGGGCGCGGGTAGGCCCCGTCGAAGATGGCGAGCGCCGTGCGGAGCGCCCCGCCCAGGCGGGCGTCGAGCCGCGCCATGAGCGCCCGGCTCATCCGCTCGTGGTGGTGCCGCCGGCCGGAGGGGCCGGGCGGGAGCAGCTCGTGCTCGAGCGTGTGCGAGAATGGCCCGTGGCCGACGTCGTGGAGAAGCGCCGCCGCGAGCGCGCCGCCGACCTCGTCGGTGTCCATCACCGTCCCCTTCTCGCGGAGCGTGTCGAGCGCGTCTTGCATCAGCGCCATCGCCCCGATCCCGTGCTCGAACCGCGTGTGCACGGCGCCGGGGAAGACGAGGAACCCGAGCCCGAGCTGCCGGATCCGCCGCAGCCGCTGGACCTCGGGCTGCTCGACGAGCGACAGCACGAGCCCCTTGGGCACCGCGATGAACCCGTGGACGGGATCGTTGAACAGCGTAAACCGGCTCGGCACGGACGGACCCAAAGGGCGGGCGGGGGCGGGGTGGCGCCGGAGTCTACCGCCCCGCCCCCCTCAGCGTGCGGCGAGCAGCGTGCGGCGAGCAACGGGCGGACCCCAAGGGCGGGGCGGTCGCGCCGAGCGCGCCGCCATCCCGAGGCGGCGGCCGTCCCCCTCCTGGCCAGGAGGGGCTAGGGGTGGTCGTCGGGCGGGCGGGGCGGTTCGGGAAAGGGGCCGCCCCGCCCGTCGCCGCCCGTTCGCTGCGCTCCCTTCATCGCACGAACCGTCCCCTTTGAAAAGAGGCACTCCACCCCGCCCCCGACGCGCGAGGGCGGGGCGGCCGCATCTTCCGCTCGCCGCTCGCCGCTCGCCGCTCGCCGCTCGCCGCTCGCCGCTCGCCGCTCGCCGCTCGCCGCTCGCCGCTCGCCGCCTCAGAACCGGACCCGCACCTGCACCCCCAGGTCCCGCACCCGATTCCCCTCGACGGCGTCCGCCCCGGACCCGATGCGGCGGACGTCGCGGAGCCACGTCGCCGCCAGCTTCGCCTGGACCGTCACCGCCGGGACGGGCTGCGCCGAGAGCAGGACGTAGGCCCGCGCGCCCCGCCCCGCCAGCGCGGGGACGGAAAAGACGCCCGTGAGGTCGTTCTCGAACACGAACACCCGCGAGGCGAACCCGTCCGTCTCGAACAGCGCGAGCCGGGCGCTCGCGCGGAGCCACCCCAGCGCCTGCCAGCGGACGTCCTGGTAGACGAGCGAGCCCGTCTCGACCGCCCCGCCCGGCGCGACGGCCCGCGAGCCCTCGACGCGCGCGCGCAGGCGGAGCGCCCGCGACGCGTCCCACTCGCCCTGGAGGCGGACCGACTGCCGCGTCCGCGCGCCCAGCCCGCCGACAGCCGAGCCCGGCACCACGTTCGGCACGTCGAGGCCGACCTCGCGCGTCTCGGTCCGCGCCTGGAGCGAGGCCCGGAGGTAGCGCCGCGGCCGGTGCTCGACGCGCACGAGCGCCTCCCAGCCCTGGCTCGGGCGGGGCACCGTAAAGCGCAGGAACGGGAAGCGGTACTGGTCGAGGTACGCGTCGACCGTCCACGCCCGGGCGGGGCGGAGGCGGAGCCCGGCGTAGAGCCCGGTCTCGTTCTGGCCGACCCCGTTCCGCTCGCCGAACGGGTAGCCGTGGAGGGTCGTGAAGCCGGGGGCGTAGTGGCGGCCGACGACCAGGAGCTCGGCCGCGCCCAGCGACGCCAGGAGCCCGCCCACGCCGCCGAGCGCCCCGCCCGGCCCGCGCGCGAGTTCCCCGAACGCCCGCCCCGCCCGGACCGAGGCGTCGGCGTAGGCGCTGACGGTCGTGGCGTCCGTGCCCTCGAACGCGAACCGCTGGTCGGGGCGCGGGCCGCGCGCGAGCGGGGTGGAAAACGTCGAGTGCATGCCCACGACGCCCGCGCGGCCGACCACGCGCGCCGACGCCAGGCGGAGCTCCGCCCCGCCCCCGACGAGCGTCTCGCCGAGCGCCCCGCGCCGCGCCCGCTCGCGGTCCGTCCGGTGGAGGCCGGTGGACGTCCGGCTCGTGACGGTGCCGAGGCCGTCCGTCGTGTCGGGCGCGAGGACGCTCGCGTCGAGGCTCCGGCGGCTCGCGAACGCCGAGACGTAGACGTAGGGCGTGGCCGCGACCGTCAGCCCGGCGCCGCGGAGGAAATTCGTCTCGTCGACCGAGCCGTACGGGCGGAGCCCGCGCCCGCTGCGGAGCGGCCCGCCGACGGCGTCCGGCCCTTTCCCGAACCCCGACGCCCGCCACAGCGCCACGCCCTGCCCGAACTCCGCCACGAAGTCGCCGACGACGAGCGCGTCGATGCGGCCGGCGTCGAGGAGCGCGGCGTGCCCGCTCACGTGGTCGTACCCCACCCCGCCCGCGAACGGCTCGCCGGGGTCCTTCTCCAGCGTGAGGTTGACGCTGAGCTGCCGCCGGTACGTCGCCTGGAGGCGCGTGTAGACGCGGGCCGGGCCGCCGGCGTAGACCCTCGCCGAGTCGGGGCCGAGAAAGCCGGCGCCCAGGTCGAGCCGCCGCTGCACGCGCTGCGTGCCTGCGTAGCGGAGCCCCGAGGCCACGTCGGCGAGCGTGGGCGGGGCGGGAAACCGGGCGGGGCGGCCGGCGACCGCGGTGAGGTAGGGGCCGGCGTCGAGCACGTCAGCGCGGGAGAGGCCGTCGACGCGGCGCAGGGCGTCGACCGACGAGAACGGTCCGTTCGCCTCGCGGTCGCGGACGACGGCCGCGGCCCCGACCGGCCCCAGCGCGGGCACCTGCGCGAGCTCCTCGGCCGTCGCCGCGTTCACGTCGAGCGGGTCGGCGCGGATCGCCGCGAGCCGCTCCAGGAGCGCCGTCGGGTCGCCCTCGACGCCGTCCTCGACGAGCGCCTCGAACCGGGCGTCCAGCGCGTCCGCGATATCGAGCGTGTCGGGCGGGGCGGGGCGGACCTGCGCGGCGGCGGGGGAGAGGGCGAGGACCGCGAGGCCGAGCGCGAGCCGCCGCGCCCAGGCCGACCGGCCGCCGCCCCGCCCGAGCGTTTCGGCCCGCCCTGGCCCTCCGCCCCGCCCTCGGCGGGCGGGGTGGGGGAGAGGGCGATGCGGGCGGGGCGGCCTCAAAACGCCACCTCGACGCCGATGGCCGGCGTGAACCCCAGCGACTCGTGCCGCTCGACGGCCACGTCCGCCCGGAGCGCGCCGATCGACAGGCCGACGCCGCCCGCGAGGCGGACCGGCCCGGTCGAGACGCCCAGCCGGGCGACGAGCACGCGGGCGAGCGCGGCCTCGGCGCCGGCCCGCACCGACAGCCCGAGGTCTCGGTCCTGGTCGGCGTCGAGCACGAGGAGCGCCCGCGGCGACGGCCGGTACGCGACGCCCACGGTGACGCCGGGGACCGTCGATGCCGACGCGCCGAGGTCGTCGCCCCGGAGCCCGAGCAGGTTGCGGGCCGCCAAGCCGGCCCGGAGGCCGGGCGCGAGGTCGGCCTGGAGGCCGGCCCCGACCAGGACCGTCGTCGCCGACTCGAACCCCTCGGTCACGGCCGACTCGACGCCCGCCGACACGCCCACGTCCAGCCGCCGGCCGACCCCGAGGCGGACGCCCCGCGCGACGCCCGCGACGACGCGCGTCTCGCGCCGTTCCGAGAACCCGTACGTCCGCCCGCTCGCGCCGACGACGCCGAGCGGGGTGGGGAGCGCGGCCACGGCCGAGGCCAAGCCCAACTCGCCCAGCCCGAACGCCTGGCTCGCCTGGAGTCCGATGCGCGGGCCGCCCAAGCCGGCGAGCGCCGCCGGGTTCGTGTGGCCCCACGGCTCGGCGCCGATCGCCACGCCGGCCCGGCCCAATGCGAGCACGCGCGCCCCGCCCTCGGCGAGCTGGGCCTCGGCCCGCCCCGCCCCGCCCAGCACGACCGCCACGAGCAGGAGGACGGCGCGGGCGAGCGGGGTGGGGGCGCGCATAATGGTCTAGCGGTCTCGTTGGGGGCGGGGCGGACGAGGTCCGTAGCTTCCTCTCCGTGCGGAACGTACCCGGCCGCCTCTGCCCACCAGACTCGATGAGACTCATGCCCTGGTATCGCTTTGGCGCACTCCTCGTCCTGGCGGTCGCCCTCGCCGCGCCGGCAGCGGCCCAGGAGCTGAACTGCGTGGTCTCGATCAACCGGCAGGCCGTCCCGGGGAGCGAGTACGAGTTCCTCGACGAGCTCCGCACGGAAGTCGCGCGCTACCTCAACGACCGGGCGTGGACCGAGGACCGCTACCAGGCCGACGAGCAGATCGACTGCGACGTCCAGATCACGATCCGCCAGGCCGTTACGCTCTCGACGTTCAGCGCCCAGATCGTGGTCCAGTCCAGCCGGCCGGTCTACGGGACCGCTCAGCGGACGACGCTGCTCGCCGTGCCCGACGCCAAGTGGACCTTCGGCTACACGCGCGGGCAGGCGCTCGTGTACGACCCGAACCGCTACAACTCGCTCACGTCGGTCCTCGACTTCTACGCCAACCTCATGCTGGGCTACGACTACGACTCGTTCGCCCCGCTGGGCGGGACGGTCTACTTCGAGCGGGCGCGGCAGACGGCGGAGCTGGCCCGGGGGGCGATCGGGGCCACGGACTGGCAGAGCGACCGGGCCGACGAGCAGACCCGGTCCCTCCTGATCCAGGAGGTGCTCAACCCGACCTTCGAGCCGCTCCGCCGGGCCATGTTCACGTACCACTACACGGTCCTCGACCACTTTCTCGTCGAGCCCGAGGTGGCGTGGGTGGAGGCGACGGCCATGCTCGGGCGGCTCCACGAGCTGTTCCTCCTCTCCAGCCGCCGTCGGTACGTGACCGACCTGTTCTACGCGGCCAAGTACCAGGAGCTCACCGACCTCCTGATCGACGCGCCGCAGCGGAACGAGGCCTACGCGCTCCTCTCGGAGATGGACCCGTCGCACCTCGCGACGTACGACGCGCTCGTCTCGGGCCGCTAGCGGGCGGGGCGGCACCACCCCGCCCCCGGGTCCTGCGGCGGGGGCGGGGCGGTTCCGGCTCAGTCCCGGGCGATCCGGGCGCTGCGGATCAGGTCGCCCTGGAGGATGCGGTCGACGACGTCCTGGCCCGCGACGACGCGGCCGAACGCCGTGTAGCGGCCGTCGAGGTGCGGCTGCGGGCTGTGCGTGACGAAAAACTGGGCGCCCTCGGTGTCCTTGCCCGCGCTCGCCATGCCGGCCGTGCCCGTCGTGAACCGGAGCCGCGTGAACTCGCTTCGGATCGGCGTGGCCGGCCCGCCGTAGCCGTCGCGGCGCGTGTAGTCGCCGCCCTGGACCACGAACGCCGGGACCACGCGGTGGAACGGGACGCCGTCGTAGAGGTCGCGGGCGGCCGTCGCCGCGATGCGCTGGGCCGTCTGCGGCGCCGACTCCACGTCGAGCTCGATCTCGACCCGGCCCCGGTCGGTGTCGAGCACGAGGCGCGGGGCCGAGCCGAGGCGGGCGAGAAAGTCCCAGTCGACCGACGTCGTCTCCACCCCGCCCTCGCCGGCCAGGTCCACCTCGACGCCCTCGGTGAGCCGGTCGTTGAGCGCGTCGCGGGCCGCGCGGCGGAGCACGGGGTGGCCGCCCTGGAGCGCGACCCCGACCAGGAAGTCGACCTCGGACCCGTCGCGGATCTGGCCGGCCGCGCGGAGGATCTCGACCATCGGCTCGACGTCGGCCGGCGCGTCGAGGTCGGCGTAGACGTCGCGGAGGAGGGCGCCGGCGCCGAGCGGCCAGAACGCCGAGTCGGCCAGGGCGCGGGCCGACTCGGTCGCCGTGGCGAGGTCGGCCCGGCGGAGGCCCTGCGAGAAGGCGTCGTAGAACGGCCGCGCGCCCGAGGTCCCGGCCTCCCACCGCTGGCGGAGGGCGCCGAGCGCGGCGGCCGCGCTGCGCACGTCGGCGCCGCCGGCCTCGGCGAACAGGCGCGCGCGCGAGGCCGCGTCGTCGGCCACGCCGAGCGCGCGGAGCGCGGCGGCGCGTGCGAACGGGTCCTGCTGGCGGTCGGCCCACGCGGCGACGGCATCGCCCCGCCCCGCCCGCGCGAGGAGCGGGAGCGCGGCGGCCTGGACCGGCCACGGGCGGCGGCCGCCGACGGCGTCGAGCGCGAGCGCCACCTCGCTCGGCGAGGGCGGGGCAGCGTCGGTGGCCAACTGCTCGAAGGCCACCTGCGCCACGTGCGGGTTCGGGTCGTCGGTGGCGCGGGCGAGGGCGGGGCGGCCGGCCGTGCCCAGGGCGCCGAGCGCGCGCGCGGCGTCCACGCGCGCCCGCCAGTCGGGGGCGTCGGCGAGCGCGGCGGCGAGGCGGCCGGCGTCCTGCGGGTCTTCGAGGCGGCCGAGTGCGCGAGCGAGCGCGCCCCGCCCCGCCCCGCTCACCTGCGGCCCGCTCCCGTCGAACGCCGCGCGGAGTGCCGCGGCCTGGTCGCGCCACGCCGAGACCGGCGCGCGCGAGAACGCGTACGCCGCCGCCTCGCGGACCCGAGCATCGGGGGCGCCCAGGCGGACGGCCAGGGCCTGCGCCCAGGCGTTGCTGGTCACGCCGCGTAGGCCCATCCGCGCCAGCGCCAGCGTGCGCCGCGCTTCGAGGCCGTCGGGGAGCGGGACCTGGAGGAGCGGAGCGATGTCGGCCCGCCCGCCCGTCTTGCCCACGGCGTCGAGGAGCTCGGCGAGCACAGCCGGCGCGGCCTCGGTGCGCAGCGAGACGAGCAGCGCCACGCCGGCCGTCGAGTCGGCCGACTGGCCGAGCGCGAACGCGGCGTCGGCGCGGACGGACGGGGCCTCGTCGGAGAGCGCCGCGCGGAGCGCGGGGACGGCCTCGGGCGCCTGCACCGAGCCCAGCGCAAACGCCGCGCGGGCTCGCACCACGCTGTCGGGGCTCTCGAGCGCGGCGATCAGCCCATCGGCGTCGCGGCGGACCTGGAGGTCGACGAGCGCCTGGAGGTCGGGCCGCGCGAGCAGGCCGTCGGGTGCCCGGCCATCCAGGACGGCGTCGGGCGGGGCGGACGGCGCCGCCCCGCCCGAGGTGACCGCGCATCCGGCGGCGAGGAACGCGAGGGCCGCAACGGCGGCGAGAGGGGCGGGGTGGAGGCGCACGGAGTCCGGGGGGAGGAGCGGCAGGCGGGCCGGCGACTAACGGGCGCCGGCGTGGCCTGGTGCATCAGGCCGCAGTCGGATCGGCGATCGCCCGCCGTGGCCCCGCCCGCCGGGAGCAACGGGTGCGAAAGAGGGGACTCGAACCCCTACGGCCTTTCGGCCACCAGATCCTAAGTCTGGCGCGTCTACCAATTCCGCCACTCTCGCAGGTGACCAAGATAACCGCCTACGCCGCCCCGCCCGCGAGGAGCGCCACGACACGCGGCGTCACATCGAGGAGCGAGCGGGCGTCGGCGAACGCGCCCGCGCCGTCGCCCCAGGCTACGAGCGGGACCGGGTGGCGCGTGTGGGTCTTGGTGCCCAGGTCCTCCAGGTTGCCGTGGTCGCTGGTCACGACGAGGAGATCGGCCGGGCCGAGGGCGCCGAGGAGGGTGTCGAAAAAGCGGTCGAGCGACCGAAGAACGGCCGCCGCGCGGTCCGGGTCGCGGCTGTGCCCGGCCTTGTCGGTCAGGAAGTACTCGGACAGCGTGAACGCGTGGCGCCGTGCGAGGCGCGCGAGGCGCCGCGCCGCCTCGGCCTCCGTCGTCGGCTCGTGGTCGGGGTCGAGCAGGCGCGCCCACGTCTCGCCCGTGAGGTCGGCCGGGAGCGCCTCACCGCGCGCGAGGTCGGCCGCCCGGCGCAGGCGAACGCCCGCCGAGTGCGCCGCGAGCGTCGTCGTGGTCCACCGGCCGCGGGCTTCGACGGCGTCGAAAAAACGGTCGGGGTAGGCGTTCGCGAACGCCAGCCGGTCCGGCGCCACCCCGCCCGCGACGAGCCGCGCGAACACGCTCCGCGCAGCGACGGTGGGGCGGACGGCCGTAGGCGGGTACGGCCCAAAGTGGCGCCCGTGGAGGCGGACGGCGTCCTCGCCCGTGAACAGCGCCGACTGCCCGGTCCCGCTCTGCGGCAGCCCGTCCACGCCCAGCGTGGCGTCGATCGGCACGAACACGTGGCGGGCCTCGCGGACCGGCGCGGCCTCGGCCGTCCACCGCTGGCCGCCCGCGAGCTGCTCGAAGGCGGGGAGGTTGAGGGCGCTGAACGGGTTGTCCGCCCCGCCCGGCCCCAGCCCGACGCCGTCGAGGAAGACGAAGACGACGCGCTCGGTCACGCGAGGAGCCCGGCCACGGCGTCGAACGACGCCGGCCCGTCGACGCGGAGCGCGTTCTCGGTCCACGCCGCCTCGGGCGGGGCGGCGCCGACGAGTGCGAGCGGCCGCCGGGCCTCGGCGGCCCACGCGGCGGCCCGATCCTCGGGCGAGTCCGGGGGCGGGGCGACGGCGCAGACGGCGGCCCCGAGCGCGGCCTGCACGAGCGCCCGCTCGCGGTCGTCGTGCTCGAACGGCCCGTGCGTCATGGGGAACGGCGAGACCAGCACGCCGCCGGCGCGGACGGCGGCCGTGGCCCCGGGCCGCATGGCCGGCCGGAGCCGCGCGAGCCCGGCCTCGACCACGACGGCCACGCGGGCGCCGGCCCCGAGCGCCACCTTCTGGAGCGCGAGATCGACCCCGCCCTGGGCGCCGACGATGAGCGCCGCCCCGCCCGACGCCGCCCCGCCCGATTCCGCCGCCGATTCCGCCGCGGGCGGGGTGGTCAGCACGCGCCGGGCGAGCGCCTGGACCGTCTCGAACGGGTCGCCGTCGAGGGGCGCCCGCGCGAGGACCGCGAGCGACGGCCCGGCGAGGGCGCCAGGGTCGCCGTAGGCGTAGAGCACGAGGGGCCGGTCGGCGCGGGGGAGCGCGTCGAGGCCCGCCGGCCACCCCGCCCCGCCCGGAGCGAGCACGCGGATCGCCTTGTCGCGGAGCGCCGCAACCTCGGCCTCGGCTCGGTCGAGGGCGGGGCGGAAGACGTCGTCGTCGAACAGCGCGGCGACCGTCTGCTCGACGTTCGGGGCGCCCTTCAGGCGGAGCCCGACCTGCTCGCGCGGCGTCGCGCGGAGGGCGTCGAGCGTGGGGAACCGCTCGATCAGCCGGTGCGCCGTGACGCGGCCGACGCCGTCGAGCGAGGCGTACGCGAGCGCGAGCGGGGCGGGGTCGGACGAGATCGGAGCGGGGGGTTGGAGACGGAACGTTACGAATCCGGTCTCTGCCGTGGCGCCCGCCCCGCCCGACGACGACGCGCGCCCGGCGGGGCGGGGTGGGACGAGGCTCGGGCGCGGCCTTAGGGATCCCCCGGCTGCTCCCGGAGACGCTTTTTCTGTCGGCCGACGGGTGAAGGTGGCGCGCCGACCGACCGATACCCCTGCGGCAACGGGCGGCGGAGCCCCTGTCCGGCCCGCTGCCTGCGCGATGCCCCCGCCCCGCAGGCCTCCGACTCTCACCCCCGGCCCCTGCCACGCTCCCCCATGTTCAACTTCCGCCGCCGCTCACCGGCCTCCGACGCTCCTGACCGTCCGGAGCCCCAGCCTGAGCCCACGCCGGAGCTCCCTTCCGACGTCCCCGACGAGCGACCGCCGCCGGGCCGCGGCCCCGCCCCGATGTCGCCGGTCTCGCCGCTCGTCGCCGAGGCCACGGCGCGGGTGACCGCCCCGCCCGCTCCAGGCTCCGCCCCGCCCGGGGCGCCGGCGTTCGCGCCCCCGTTCGCCCCGCCCGCGGCGGGTCCCCCGGCGGACGACGCCTCGATGATCGTCCGCGCCGGGCCGGCGCCCGACGAGTCCGGTCCCGCGGCGACGGGGCGGCACGTCGAGAAGACCGCCGACCCCGCGAGCGGGCCGGCGATCCTCGTCGTCGAGGACAACAACGACACGCGGATGCTCCTCGAACGCATCCTCCGCTCGACGTACGACGTGACGGCGGTCGGCGACGCGCGGTCGGCGCTCACGGCCATGAACGAGCGCCCGTTCTCCGGGCTCGTGCTCGACATCAACCTGGGCGGGCGCGAGACGGGCGCCGACGTGCTCCGCATCGCCCGGTCGCTCCCCAACCACGACGGCGTGTTCGCCATCGCGCTGACGGCCTACGCCCTGCCGGGCGACCGCGAGCGGCTCCTCGAAGCCGGGTTCAACGAGTACGTCTCGAAGCCGTTTACGCGCCAGTCGCTCATGGACACGCTCAAGGCCGGCGTCGCCGTGTAGCCGCCCCGCCCGCGGGAGGGCGGGGCGGGCACCTTCCGTTCTCCCGCTCCTACGCCACGGCCGAGCCCGTGCGGAGGCCCGGATGGATCGACGTGACGTCGATGGCCTCCCACGGCTGGCCCTCGACCCACACCGGGCGGCCGAACGCCTCGGCGTACTCGACGGCTCGGTGGGCGAAGCGGGCAAACTGGGGCATCGACGCCGCGACGTGGAGCCGGACGCGCCGGCCCAGCGTCGTCCGCCCGCTGAGGACGAGGCCGTCCGTACGCACGTCGATCTGGTCGAGGGCCTGCCACGCCAGCGCCACGCGGCGGCCGCCGGCGTCGTGGGCGACGGCCCGCCGGAACGAGAGCTCGATCCGCCACAGGCGCCGGTGGAGGCGGCCCAGCCGCCGGAGGAGCCACGCAGCGTAGGCCGTCAGCACGACCCCGCACGCGAGCGCGGCGAGCCCCGCGTGCGCGGGCGCGACGAGCGTCGAGAGCGGGGCGAGCGCCACGAGGCCGCCGCTGACGAGCGCGAACGCGATCACCAGCCGGCGCGCCCGCGTCCGCACGGAGACGAGCACGCGCTCGTCGTCGAATACTTGGAACCACTCGGCCATCGAGGAAAGAAGAGCGTCAGACGTAATTGTCGAAGTATACGTGAAGGGCAGGGCGGTTGAAAGCGCCCGCCGAGTTCCGGGGAAGACCCGACGGCCGTCTCGTTCCTAACCCTTAGGAGAACAGACGGCGCAGCACGGCGACGGCCCGGTCGAGCGCGGCGTCGTCCACGTCGCGGTGGAGGGTCGCCCGGACCGTCCGCGGACCGAACGCGACCACGCGCACGCCCTCGGCCTCCAGCCGCGCCACGACGTCGGGGGCGGGGTGGCGGAGCGTGTCGAACAGGACGATGTTGCTCTGAGGTCGGTTCACGAGCCGGAACGCGGATAGCGCCGCCACGGCGTCGGCCAGCCGCCCCGCCCGCGCGTGGTCGTCGGCGAGGCGGCCGCGGCCGTCCAGCGCCACGAGCCCGGCGGCCGCGAGGACGCCGACCTGCCGCATCCCGCCGCCCAAGAGCTTCCGCGTCCGGCGCGCCTCGCGGACGTGCGCCGCCCCGCCGGCGAGGACCGACCCGACCGGCGCGCCCAGCCCCTTCGACAGGCACACGGTGACGGTGTCGAACGGGGCGGCGAGGACGTGGGCGGGGAGGTCCAGCGCGGCGGCCGCGTTCCACAGCCGGGCGCCGTCGAGGTGGAGGGCCAGCCCGTGCCGCCGGGCCACGTCGGCGAGCGGGGCGACCGCCTCGGGCGGCACGACCACCCCGCCCGCCTTGTTCACCGTGTTCTCGAGGCACACGAGCGTCGTCCGCGGCTCCCAGTCGGCGTCGCCGCGGACGACGGCCTCGACGTCGTCGGGGGCGAGCACGCCGGACGGGCCGCCGACCGGGCGGAGCTGGACGCCCCACAGCGCGGCCGGCGCCCCGCCCTCGTAGTGGTACAGGTGGCTCCGCTCGGCGACCACGACCTCGTCGCCGGGCCGCGTGTGCAGACGGAGCGCGATCTGGTTGCCCATCACGCCCGACGGCACGAACAAAGCCGCCTCCTTGCCCAGCAGGTCCGCCACGGCCTCTTCGAGCCGGCGGACCGTCGGGTCCTCGCCGAACACGTCGTCGCCGACCTCGGCCTCGGCCATCGCCCGCCGCATGGCGGCCGTCGGCTGCGTCACGGTGTCGGAGCGCAAGTCGACCACAGTCAAATTCGGAATGTGGAATGCTAAATGCGGAAAGGGGCGTTCCCAAAGCGGGGTAGGTATGGGCGGGGTGGGTGCATGAATTCAACATTTATCATTCCGCATTCCGCGTTTACCACCCCATCTGGCGCATCCGCGTGAGGATGCGGCTCGACGTGCGGCCCATGTCCTGCGGGCGGCGCGCGAGCGGGGCGGGGAGGACGGCGGCGAGCCGGGCCGACTGCTCGCGCGTGAGGGCGTCGGCCGAGGTGCCGTAGTGGTGCCGCGCGGCGGCCTCGGCGCCGAACACGCCCGGCCCCCACTCGGCCACGTCGAGGTAGAGCGTGAGGATGCGGTCCTTGGGCAGGATCAGCTCGGCGAGCAGCGTGAGCGGGACCTCGAACGCCTTCCGCACGACCGAGCGGTGCGTCGTCAGGAACAGGTTTTTGACCAGCTGCTGCGTGAGCGTCGACGCCCCGCGCATGGGGCGGCCCGTCCGCTCGGCGGCCTCGCGGGCGGCGCGCAGCTCGTCCCAGTCGAACCCGCCGTGCGTGTAGAACCGGGCGTCCTCGCTGGCGACGACCGCGTGGCGGAGGTCGTCATCTTGTCCGCTCTGCGGGACCGGGTGGTAGCGGAGCTCGTAGGGCTCGCCGGCGACGGCGGCCTCGACGAGGCGCTGGACCTGGACCGTCGTGGCCGGCGGCTCGACCCAACGGTAGGCCACGAGCAGCAGCGTGCAGGCGACGAGGTAGCCGCCGACGACGGCGACGACGGCGCGCACGACGGCCCCCACGCAGCCCCGCCCGCCCCGCCCCGCCCGCCGGGCCACTATCGTGTGATCTCGAGGATCTCCATCTGGACCGTCCCCGCCGGCACCTTCACGTCGACGACGTCGCCGACCTCGCGGGCGAGGAGGGCCTTGCCGATGGGGCTCTCGACCGAGATCCGGTTCTGCTTGAGGTCCGCCTCCTGGGCCGAGACGAGCGTGTAGGTCGCCTCCTTTTTGGCCTTCTTGTTCATCACGCGGACGTTGGACAAGATGCGGGCCTTCGAGGCGTCGACCTCGTCCTCGTTGACGACGCGGGCGTTGGCGACCGTCGTCTCCATCTTGGCGATGCGGGCCTCCAGCAGACCTTGGGCCTCCTTCGCCGCGTCGTACTCGGCGTTTTCCGAGAGGTCGCCTTGGGCGCGCGCCTCGGCGATCTCCTCCGAGATCCGCTGGCGCTCGGTGGTCCGAGCGTGGTGGAGGTCGTCCTTGAGCTTCTGGAGCCCTTCGGGTGTGAGGTAGACGGTGGAGCTCATAGCGGGGGCCGTCCGCGGCCTGGAAAAAAAGCGCATCCCGACGGCGAGGCCGGGATGCGGGAGGGGGGAAGGCGAAGATACGACGGACGGGGCACGGTCTCAAACCAGCGGCCGGGGCAGTCCGCACGCCGCCCCGCCCGGATGTCGGGGCGGGGCGGCGGTCGTTGCGGGCGGGGCGGCCGTCGTGGCCTGTGGACGGGCGCCTAGCCGCGGGCGCGGCGGGCCTCGCTGCGCGGCGTCGGCCGGCGGCCCGAGGGCTCCTCGATGATCCGGCGCGACATCCAGTAGTACTTCGACCAGTAGCTGGAGGCCAGCTCCGAGATCGTCACGCCGCGGCTGGACGAGGCGTGGATAAACTCGCCGCCCGAGAGGTAGACGCCGACGTGGCGGACGCCGCGGCGGCGGAAGAACACGAGGTCGCCGGGGACGAGCTCCTCCTTGGAGATCGGGACGCCCTCGTACCGCTGCCCTGCCGTCGTGCGCGGCAGCTCGATGCCCAGGTTCGCACGGACGTACTGCTGCACGAACGCCGAGCAGTCGATCCCGCGCCGCGTCGTGCCGCCCCAGCGGTAGGGGATGCCGATCCAGTTCGGGCCGTCCGCGCGGAGCGTCGACTCAACCACGGCGAGCCGGGCCGACGTGCTGCGGCCCGCGCTCCGGGCGGCGATGTTGGCGGCCAACTCCTCGACCGTGACCTCCCGCTCGGACGACACGCGGCGCACGACCGAGTCCTGGACCGCCTGGTGCCGGGCGGGGCGGTAGTCGAGGGCCCGGCGGGCGGAGCGGGGAACGGGCCGGCGCCGCGGCGCGGCCGTCGCGGCGGCGCCCTGGGGGGACGCTGCCGGGGCGGTCGGGGCAGGGACGATCCGGGACGACGCAGGGCGAGTCTGGGCGTGGGCCGGCGGGGCGGCTACGGCGGTGCAGACCACGAGAGCGGCAAGAAGGGCCGCCGCTCGGACGTAGGGCTTGTGCATCAGGGATAGGGGCCGGGGGGGGCAAAAGGACGTCACCAAACTAGCGGCTGAAGCGGGCATCGGGCGGTCCCCTACGTTGAGGTCGAGCAAAAGGCGAGTAACCCCATGTTCTATGGGGCGTTTTTTGGGTATCGGGTGGCGCCTCGTCGTCTTAACCCGCTTCAGGAAAAACCTGGGCCGCCCCGCCCGTTAGAGCCCCGGCGCGCGTCGGGGCGAGAGCCCAAAACCGACCGCCGCGGGCGGGGAGAGCCGATGGGGGAGGAAGCTGTGAAGCCGCGGCCCCGCGGAACGGCCGCTTTCGCCCGCCGGTCCAACAGGCTCACCACCTTCTTTTCCCATGCCGTACCCAGAGCCCCTCGTCGCCCCCATGCGCGACGAACTGACCCGCCTCGGCGTCCGCGAGCTCAAGACCGCCGCCGACGTCGACGCCCTCGCCGACGAGGCCCAGACGGGAACCACGCTGGCCATCGTCAACTCGGTCTGCGGGTGCGCCGCGGCGAATGCACGCCCCGCCGTCGCCCACGTGCAAGGGCTCGACGTCAAGCCCGACCGCCAGGTGACCGTCTTTGCCGGCCAGGACCTCGAGGCGACCGCCGCGCTCCGCGACCTCCTCGCGGGCCTCCCGCCGTCGAGCCCGTCCATGTTCCTCCTGAAGGACGGCGACCCCGTGTTCGCCTTGGAGCGCCGCCACATCGAGGGCCGGAGCGCGAGCGCGATCGCGACCGACCTCAAGGACGCGTTCGAGCGGTTCTGCGGCCCCGACGCCGAGGACGCCCCCGACGAGCCGCTCCGCCCCGAGACCGCCGCCCCGCCCGCCGGCCGTCCGTCGACGTTCAAGTCGATCCTGTAGGGACGATCAGAGAGGGGCGGGGAGGGAGGAGCAGAGCGGGCGGGGTGATCCTCTAGGAGCTCCGCCGCTTCCTCCGTCTCCTCGCCTGGGGCGGGGCGGTCTGGCCGCCCCGCCCTTTTTGTTTGCCTCGGGTTACAGCGGGTCGGGCGCGTCTGCTCGGCCCGCCATCCCGCCCCGCCTCGCCTCCCACGCCAGCGCGCCGACGCCGGCGACGGCCGCGACGGCGAACACGACCGCCCCGCCCGCGCCGAGCGCGTCGGCCAGGGCGACGGCGGCGGCGAAGGGGAGCGCCCGGCCGAGCGCCCGCGCCGCGTCGGCGGCCGCCCCGCCCAAGGGCACGCCGGCCGCGCGGAAGATCCACGCGAGGTGGAGCGCGCGGAGTGCGGCCCCGGCAACGCCCGCGGCGAGGACGGCGTCGAGCGGGGCCAGCGTCCGCCCCGCCCACACGAGGACGGTCGCCTGGACGGCGAACATGACGGCGCTGATCGCGAGCTCGTCCCGCTGCCGCTCCAGCACGTCGAACACGGACGTGAGGGGCGGGGCGACCGACGCCAGGAGCACCCACGGCGCGATCCGCTGCGCGTAGCGGCCCGCCTCGGCCCACTCGGCCCCGAACACGAACGCGAACAGCGTCGGCCCGGCGACGAGCGCGGCGAGGGCGGGGTAGGCGCAGACGCCCCACAGTCCGCGCGCCGCCGCCCGCGTGAGGGCGGGGAGGCCGCCGGTCCACCGCGCGTCGGCGGCGCGCGGGAAAAATGCCTGGCCGACCGACCCGGCCACGAGCCCGAGCGGCAGCACGAGCGTCCCGAAGGCGACCCCGAACTGGCCCACGACGGCCTCGCCGTAGAAAGCGACGAGCGCGAACACGGGCACGCGCGTGGCGAGCACGTTGAGGAGCGCGGCCGGCGCCGAGAAGGCGGGAAACCGCGCGTAGCGCCGGGCGAGCGCCACGACGCGCGCCCGCGTCACGCCCTCCCACAGCCGGCCGTCCGCGAGCGCGAGCCACGACCACGAGACGACCGTGCCGGCGGCGAACCCGGCCGCCACCCCGCCCACGAGCCCGACCGCCGCGCCGTCCGTCGCCCGCGCCACCGTCAGCCCGACGGCGAGCTGCACGCCGACCGTGACGGCGCTCTGCGCGAACCGCGTCGCCGAAACGGCTCGGAACCGGCCGCGCCCCGTGAGCCACGTTTCGGCCGCCCCGCTCGCTTCGACAGACAGGAGGGCGGGGGGGAGCCACGCGAGCGCGAGCGCCGTCGCCCCGCTCGCGAGGCCGAGCCACGGCGCCGCCCACACGCCGAACGCCGCCGCGCCCGTCGCCCCGAGCGCGCACGCGAGCGCCAGCGCGACCACGCTCGCGCGGTCCGCCCCGCCCCGCGGGAGCAGGATGGCCGCGCGGTATCCGCCCGAGGCGACCGTCGACGCGACGGCCAGGACCGTCGTCACGACCGTCAGCACGCCGAACGCCTCGGGCGTGAACAGGCGCGTGAGGGCGGGGCGGGCCGCGAACGCGAGCGCCTGCGCCGCCGCCGCGCCGCCGGCGAGCGTGAGGGCGGGGCCGAGGAGCGGCCGCCCGGCGACCTGCGCGCGGAGCCGGCGGAGGCGCGGCGTCACGGGGCGGCGGGGCGGGGCGGTACGGCACGTCCGGTCGCCCCCCCGCCTGCGAAACGGCCAGCCTGGGCGGGGCGGGGTGGGCGCGCGCCCACTACACGACCGGCCGGACGAGCGCCAGCGCGCGCAGCTCCGGCCGCGCCACGCGCGTGACCCGGAACTGCTGGACGAGCGGGAGCCCGAACGAGCGCTTGAACTCGGCGCCCGAGGGCCGGTTGGCGCCCACGAGGTCGAGGCTGCGCACGCCGTCGGCGTAGAGCCGGTCGCAGACGAGGTGCGTCATGACGGTCATGGCCGAGCCCGGCCAGCTCGCGCCGCACACGAACGCGGCCGCGCGTCCATCGGTCGCGACGGCCTGCGCGCCGGCCGCCCCGCCCTCGGCGTCGCGGAGCACGAACAGGCGCGCGGCGCCCGACGCCACGAGCGCGCCCAGCCACGCCGCCTGCCGCTCGGGGTCCACGGGCGGGGCGGCGCCTTGCCGCGCATACGCCTCGGCTTCGAGCCGCTGGAGCGCGGCCACCCCGCCCGCGTCCTCGTGCAGCGTAAAGTCGCCGGCGCCGCGGCGCACCCGCTTGCGGACGCCGCTGCCGGCCTGCGCCAGCCGCTCCGCGGCGGGGTGGAGCGGTCCAGCGTAAGTGTAGAGGGGCTCGGCCCGCCACCCCGCCCAGGCAAACGGGCGCGCGTCGGAGAGGGCGGGGGGGAGGCGGAACGCGGCGGCGTGGAACCGCTCGCCCACGGCGGCGACGAGCGCGTCGAGCGGGGAGGCGCGGGCGTGGACCTCGTGCGCGGCCGGCGCCTCGGCCAGCACGAACGGCGTGACGGGCGTGAACGGGGGGACGACCGCCAACCGGTACGGCCCCCGGCGCTTCTCGTACGCCACCACGCCGCCCACGAGCGCTCCATCTTGCTCGACGCCGAACGCCCGGGCGCGGAGCCCGAACGCGCCCGCGGTGGCCTCGGCGTACGCGAGCGGGGCGAACGGCGACGGGTCGGCCGCCTCCGCCACCCCGCCCCACGCGCGGCGCACGCTGGCGTCGCCCAGGTCAAGCTCGCGCGCCTCCACCTAGAGCCCCTGTCGATCAGGCGTGGAGTACTGAGAGGCTGTTTGGGGCTGCACAGTATTCTCCTCCCCCCAGCGGGGGGAGGCCGGGAGGGGGGTGACGGACCGACCGCCCCGCCCCAGATCGACGTCTGTCCCCGACCCCGGCCCTCCCCCGGTGGGGGAGGGGGAGATCCCAAACAGCCTCTGAATACCGAGTACGTGTCCGGCCCAAGCCGTACCGCGTACCGAGTACCCTGTACCTCCTCGCATTACAAGATGTACTGGCTGAGGTCGCGGTTTTTGACCACGCCGGCCAGCTTGTCCGTCACGTCTTTTTTCGTGATCGTGACGCGGTCGCCGTGCGGGCCGTCTGGGACCTCGAACAGGAGGTCTTCGAGGAGCGTGGTCAGGATCGTGTGGAGGCGGCGGGCGCCGATGTTCTCGACCTCGTCGTTGACCCCGGCCGCCGTCCGCGCGATCTCGCGGACCGCGTCGTCCTCGAACGTGAGGTGGACGCCCTCCGACGCGAACAGGGCCGCGTACTGCTTGAGGAGCGCGTTCTCGGGCTCCGTCAGGATCTGCACGAAGTCGTCTTCGCTGAGCGAGCCCAGCTCGACGCGGATCGGGAACCGGCCCTGGAGTTCGGGGATGAGGTCGGACGGCTTCGAGACGTGGAACGCGCCCGACGCGATAAACAGGATGTGGTCGGTCTTGACCGAGCCGTGCTTGGTCATCACCGTCGAGCCCTCGACGATCGGGAGCAGGTCGCGCTGGACGCCCTCGCGGCTGACGTCCGGCCCCGACCCGCCCTGGCCCGCGGCACCCTGGCGCCCGGCCACCTTGTCGATCTCGTCGATAAAGACGATCCCCGCCTCCTCGACTTGGCGCAGCGCCTCCTCCTTGGCCGCCTCCTGGTCGACGAGCTTGCCGGCCTCCTCCTGCGTCAGCAGTTCGAGCGCCTCGGGCACCTTCACGCGCCGCTTCTGGCGCTTTTTGCCCATCCCGCCCAGCATCTCCTGGAGGTTGATCCCCATCTCTTCGAGGCCGGCCGGCCCGAACATCTGGAGGTTCGTCGTGCGGTCGAGCGAGACGTCGACCTCGACCTCGCGGTCGTCGAGCTGGCCGTCGCGGAGGCGCGTCCTGAACTTTTCGCGCGTGCGGTGGAGGAGGTCCTCCTCCTCGGGCGTCGTCGTGTCCGTGGCGTTGGGGAACCCCATGCCGGGGACGACCGGCTTCGGCTTCGACGACGGGACGAGCAGGTCGAGCACGCGGTCCTCGGCGTTCGCCGCCGCCTGGTCGCCCACGCGCGCGGCCTGGAGCTCGCGGGCCTGCGCGATGGCGAGGTCGACGAGGTCGCGGATCATCGACTCGACGTCGCGGCCGACGTAGCCGACCTCGGTGAACTTCGTGGCCTCGACCTTCACGAACGGGGCGCCGGTGAGCCGCGCGAGGCGGCGGGCGATCTCGGTTTTGCCCACGCCGGTCGGCCCGATGAGGATGATGTTGGCCGGCGTGATCTCGTCGCGCATGGCCTCGTCGGCGTGGAGCCGGCGCCAGCGGTTGCGGAGGGCGATGGCGACGGAGCGCTTGGCCTCGTCCTGCCCGATCACGTACTTGTCGAGCTCGGCGACGATCTGGTGCGGCGTGAGCCGGGCGAGGTCGTCGGGCGGGGCGGCGTCGGTGCCGTTGGCTGCGCCGCCCGGGCGGGCGGCGTCGGGGGGCGTCAGGGTCTGCGTGTCGTCCATCGGGGGGCGGGCGTGGCTCCCGCGTCAGTTTCCGTAGCTACGCCCCTCCCCGCGCAGGGATGCGGGCGGGGCGGCGCCGGCCGACGAGGGACGGGTGAAGAGTGGGCCGCCGCCCCGCTCCAGTAGGAGCGACCGGCGGTCGTCCGGGCCACCCCGCCCGGCGCCTCCATGCGGATGGCCGCCCCGCCCCGCCCACCGGCGGGGGCGGGGTGGAACGTGGGGACCGCCCCCTGTCGTGCGGGCGACCACCAGGGTCCGGCCGCCGCCCCGCCCTTACAGTTCGGGCTCGTCGTCGAACGGGAGGCCGTCGTCGGCGGCCACGACCGGGGCGCCGTGGACCTCCTCGCGGACCTCCACGACGGCGGGGTGGTCGCCGTTGAGGAGCAGGACCGTGTAGTCGTAGGGCATCCCGCGCCGGCGTTCGAGCCGGGCGGCGCCGCACTCCTCCAGGTCGGCCACGAGCGACTTCGGGTCGTGGCCGTCGACCTCGCCGATCTCGTCGGAGAGGCGGCGGAGCAGCGGCGTGAGGTAGATCTCCTCGTACTGGCCGAAAAACTTCTCGATCGTCTCGATGGCGTCGTAGTCGATCTCGTAGGCCGGGTCCTGGACGGCAACGAACTCGGTCGTCTGGATCGGGGCGCCGACCTCGACCTCGGGCGCGAGCGCGTCCGACGGCAGGAGGTCCGCGGCGTCGAGGAACGCCCCGCCCTCGGTGTGCTCCAGCAGGTACGGCGAGAGGTGCTCCTGAAAGCCGATGACGACGACGCGCCGCCCGGCGGCCACGAGTGCCGAGACGACCGGCGCGTAGTCGCGGTCGCCGGAGAGGAGCACGACGGTCTCGACCTCGGGGTGCCGGTCGCGCATCTCGACGGCGTCGACGGCGAGCTGGAGGTCGGTCGTGTTCCGGTGCATCGTCGCCGGCACGTAGACCGGCTCGACGCCGTGGAGGTAGAGGCTCCGCTGGACGTGGCGCGAGTGGTCGTCGAGCCCGCCGAAGTCGGCGTAGGCCCGGCCGCGCGCGAGACGGAGGCCCTCGCCGGCCAGCCGCTCGCGGAGCGCCTTCAGGAGCGCGCTCGCGAGGTCGGCCGTCGAGCCCGTGCGCCGGTCGTCGAGGCGGCCCTTGAGGTAGTGGTGGAGGTTCTGGTAGTCGATGAGGATCGCCGCCTGCCGCGTGGCCTCCTCGCTCTCGGGCGGGGCGGTCCCTTCGGGCGGGGCGGACGCCGCTGGGGCGGGGCGGTCGGCGGGGTCTCGGGACGTCTCGGGCATGGATCGGACGGGTCAGCGGGGTTCGGAGGGGCGGCCAAAGACAGGCCGCACGATGCCGGCAAACTACGCGCGGGTGGGGCGGTCTCGTGGAACGGCCGGCGCCTCCGACGGGGCACGCCCTATGGACCGGCGGGACGGTGCCAGGAGCGCCCACCGTGATCCGGTAGTCCTGGAGGGCTATGCAGCAGCGGTCGGGAGGCGTAGCGTTCTCTCTCAGCCCCCGCCGGGCCGGCGCCCCGTTGCGCGCTGCATGCTTGGAGCAGAGGGCACGCAGCACGGAACACGCGACCGTCCAGAGCCGACGGAGATCCCGTGACGCTGCGGCAGGCTCCGTTCGCTGTCCGCTCCACCCCGCCCATGCGCCTCCTCCTCCTCCTCCTCGCCGCCGCCGTGGCCGCCGCCGGGTGCGACGCGGTCCCGTCCCCCGGCGACCTCGCCCCCGGCACGTTCGAGCTCTCCGTCGGGGGCAGGACCTCGCAGGGGGAGGCCCGGTTCTACCCCAGCCTCGAGTTCCAGTTCAACCAGGCCGCCGTGTACCTCCGTCCCTGCGCCGAGAACCGATTCGTGATCGAGTCCGACGAGTTTCTCGCGGCCGAACCCGGTGACCGATTCGAGCCGAGGGTGGACTACCGACCACCGGGCCGGAGCTACCAGCGCGTCGGCGGAACGGTCGAGGTCACCGAGCAGACGGCGGAGGGCGTCCGGGGCCGGTTCTCGGTCCGGCTCCGCGACTTCTCGACCGGGCCGGGGACCGGGGGAGACGTGACGGCGCGGGGGGCGTTCTACGCCGTCACGTCGGAGGTCGGCGAGGGGTGCTGAGCGGGGCCGCCGGTCGCGGGTCTCCCAGCTACGGGGCCGCCCCGCCTTCGCGGCGGGCGGGGCAGTCGCCCTACTCCTCCGCGTCGAGCTCCAGGACCGTCGTGTTGAGGTTCGTGTAGATGCAGATCTCGCCCGCGATGCGGAGCCCCTCCTCGACCACCTCGCGCGCCGAGAGCCCCGGGCTGTGCTTCATCATGGCGCGCGCCGCGGCGAGCGCGTAGCTCCCGCCCGAGCCGATCGCGAGGATGGGGTCGTCGGGCTCGATCACGTCGCCGGTCCCCGAGATGAGGAGGAGCCGCTCGGGCGAGGCCACGGCGAGGAGCGCTTCGAGGCGGCGGAGGTAGCGGTCGGTCCGCCAGTCCTTGGCGAGCTCGACGGCGGCCCGCGTCGTGTTGCCGCCGTACTGCTCGAGCTTGGCCTCGAACCGCTCGAAGAGCGTGAACGCGTCGGCCGTCGAGCCGGCGAACCCGGCCAAGAGCTTCCCGCCGTAGAGCGGGCGGACCTTCTGGGCCTTGTGCTTCATGACCGTGTCGCCCATCGTGGCCTGGCCGTCGGAGCCGAGGGCGACCTTGCCGTCGTGGAGGACGCCGAGGACAGTCGTGGCGTGGATCGGGGTCATGCGGGCGGGGCGGCTGGTGGGGCGCGGCTTGACTGAACGCGCCTTGCCAAGGTTGCGAACGCGCGGAGAATCCGGGCGGGGCGGGGAGGAGGAGAAGGAAGAGAAGAGAAGGGCGGGACGAAAGCGCCTCGTCTCCTCCCCGCCGTCCTCGGGCGGGGCGGGCGCTTTAGGGCGGGGCGGGCGCGGCCGATACCGCCGGCCCGTGCCCACCCGCCGCCCCGCCCATGACCCGTCCCCACCGTCTGCTCGCCCTCGCCGCCGTCCTCGCCCTGGCGGGCTGCGACGCGCTCGCCGGCGACGACCTCGCCGCCGTCTCCGGCACCGTCGTCAACGCCGAGACGAGCCGGCCGATCACCGGGGCCACGGTCCAGATCCGGTCGATGGGCCTCGAGATGCGGTCGGACTCCGTCGGCGCGTTCGTGGCCTCGCTCGACATCGACTCGACGGCCGTCCTCGAGGTGACCGCCTTCAAGACCGGGTTCCGCGACACCACCGTCACGACGACCGTCGAGCCGGGGCGGACGCTGTCCCTCCCCGCCCTCGCGCTCACCCCGACGACGGGCGACGACGGGACGTCGGGGCCGGCGGCCAGCATCACGCTCGCGCCCCGCTCGTCGCAGTCGATCGGCGTTTCGGAGACGGGCGGGACCGAGACGGCCTCGCTCGTGTTCGTGGCCCGCGACGCCGACGACCGGCCGGTCGACGGGGCCAACGCCGTCGACATCACCGTCTCGATTCTCCGGGGGCCGGGCGGCGGCGAGTTCCTGAGCCCGGCGGCCCCGGCCACGGTCCGCACCGACGAGAACGGCGAGGCGTCGGTCACGCTCACGAGCGGCACGAAGGCCGGCGTCGTTCAGATCGAGACGCGGGCGGCCGTCGGCGGCCGCGAGATCCGCTCGCAGCCGATCACGCTCGTCGTCCACGGCGGCTTCCCCAGCCCGGACCACCTCTCGGTGGGGGCCGACCAGCTCAACTACCCGCTCCTGGGCACGTTCGGGTTCGAGATCCCGATCAGCGCGCTCGTCGGCGACCGCTACGCGAACCCGGTGCAGCCGGGGACCCAGGTCTACTTTACGTCGACGTCGGGCGTCATCGGCGGCTCGTCCGAGACCGACGCGTCCGGCCGCGCCTCGGTCACGCTGCTCACCGGCAACCCGTCCCCGCCAGGCGGCTGGATCACGGTCTCCGCCCGCACCTCGGGCGCCGACGGCGCGCCCGTCGAGGCCGACGCCCGCGTGCTCCTCACGGGCCGCCCGCAGGTGTCGCTCGAGACGGCCGGGCTGGAGCTCGGGACGTACCGCTACGTCGTCTCCGACGGGTCGGGGCACCCGCTCGCGGCGGGCACCCAGATCTCGGTCGCCGTCGAGGGCCAGAACGTCGTCCCGCGCGGCGACCTCGACGTCTCGCTCGTCGACGAGGTCCGCTCCGGGCCGGGCCGGACCGAGTTCCAGTTCGCCGTCCGCGAGGACGACCCGGCCGGGGACCCTGCCCGTGTCGACGAGATCCTCATCGACGTCACGGGGCCGAACGGGTCCGTCCGCGCCCACCGCGTCCGCGGCGAGGCCGGCGCCCGGCGCCCCGGCGTGGGCGTGCTCACTCCGGGCCGGCCAGTCGTCGGCACGATGCCGCACGAGCGGTAGGGCAGTGGGTCAGTAGATCAGTGGATCCGTAGGAGAACGCCCGCCCCGCCCAAGGTCTTCCGCCCCGCCCCGCTCCTGCCGGGCGGGGCGGTCTTCGCTCGGGCGGGACGGGTGCACGCCGCCCCGCCCGCGTCTACGGACGGCAACGCCCGCCGTGGCTACAGGGTGGCTGTCCGCGGGCGGGGTGGTCCGTACGCCGGCGGCCCTACACCGCCTGCCACGCGAGGACGGCGAGCATCGCCAGCCCGACGATCAGCCACTCGACGGGCACCGCCAGCAGCACGCCCACGGCGACGGCGGAGGCCCCGCGCCCGCCACCCCGCCCCGCCCGCCGGACCTCGGAGCGGACGCTCACAATCAGGCCGACAACGAGCCAGACACCAAAGACGACGAGGAGGACGGTCATGGCCGGAGACGCGGGGGCGGGGCGGTCTCAACGTCCCGGTCCGCCAGAGGGTCCGGCTCCAACGTAGGCCACCCCGCCCGCTCGGCGAGGGCGGGGCGGGCACGCCTTCAGCGTTCGCCGTTCAGCATTCAGCGTTCTACTGCCCCTCGTAGTCGGCCAGGAGCTCGACGATCTGGTCCTGCGCCCGGTTCACGCGGCTCGTGCGGACCGTGTAGTTGTTGCACAGGAGCGAGAACGCGAGGAGGTGCCCGTTGGCGGCCCGCACGTAGCCCGAGAGCGTCCGCGCGCCGGAGATGTAGCCGGTCTTGGCGTGGACGTTGCCGCGGGCGTCGCCCGAGCTGTAGCGGTTCTTGATGGTCCCGGTGAGGCCGCCCACGGCGAGCGAGCGGTAGAACGCGTCGCGCGTGGCCTCGTCGGCGTGCTGGTGCATCCCGCGAAGGACGGCCACGATGCCGACCGGCGTGAGCCGGTTGAGCGCCGACAGGCCGGACCCGTCGGCGATGCGGAACGAGGCGGGGTCGACCCCGATCCGGCGGAGGAACGGCTCGGCCGCCGCGGCGCCGGCCCGGGCCGAGCCCAGCTGGTGGTTCGCGCCGCGGTAGGTGTAGGCGCCGAGCGTGCGGAGGAGGTGCTCGGCGTAGAGGTTGTTGGAGTCCGTGTTCGTCTCGGCCACGATCGCGCCCAGCCGCGGCGACTGGTGCGACGCGATCCGGCGCAGGGACTCGTACTGCGGGCGCCGCCCCCATTCGTCGACGTCGACGGCCTCGCCGCGGACGTCGATGCCGCGCTGGCGGAACACGCCGATCATCGTCGTCACGAAGTAGTCGGTCGGGTTGACGACCGAGAGCGCCTCGCGCTCGACGCGCCCGGCCGGCACCGACGACGTGAGCGTGAACACGTTGCCGCCCAGGTCCCGGCTGTACCCCTCACGGACGCCGCCGCCCGACGTCGTCGTGGTCTGGTTGACGAGGCGGACGTAGCCGAAGTCGGGCTCGACCTCGATGCGGGCGGGGCGGCCCGGCGACGTCCCGTGGAGGGCCACGTCGACGGTGCCCTCGGCAAACTGGAGGCCCGAGACCTCGGCCCCGTAGTACCACACGAGGTCGTCCCAGCTCCACCCCTCGCCGAGCGAGACGTCGTCGAACACGTCGTCGTCGCCGACGACTGAGCCGGTCACGCGGCGGATGCCCGCGGCCTTGAGCGAGTCGGCCCACTGGCGGAACACGAGCGTGAGGTCGCCGCCCGTGTAGCGGCCGCCGAACGTGGGGTCGCCCGAGCCGCGGACGACGAGCGAGCCCCGGAGCGTCCCGTTCTGCACGTCGCCGTCGGCGTAGAGCCGCGTCGTGTAGCGGAAGTCCGGCCCCAGCGCGTCGAGCGCCGCGGCCGTCGTGAACAGCTTCATGTTCGAGGCCGGCACGAACCGCTTGGACGCGTTCCGCTCGTAGAGCACCGCGCCCGTTTCGAGGTCGACGACGAGGCCGCCCCAGTAGGCGTCGTCGAACGAGCGCGTGTCGAGGACCGCGTCGACGCGTCCGGCGAGCGCGTCGGGCGAGCGCGTGGGCTGTGCGGCGGGCGCGGCCGCCCACCCTAGGAGCACGAGGAGGACGGCGAGCGAGAAGCGGTGGGGCATGGGGCGGGGCGGTCGAAAGGGAACGTGTGGCCGCGGGAGCCGGCGGCCGGAGGGCTCCACCGGCGGCCTCGTACCGGGGTGAAGATCGAACGGGTGCTGCGCAACAATCGTGCGCGCGTCGGCGGGTTCCGCCCCGCCCGACGGGCAGCGGGCGCAAGATGCACCGCCCCGCCCGGGGCTCCGGCCTCCACCCCGCCCAGAGCGGTTGTGTCGTCTAAACTCTCCGATGTCTGGGTAGGGGCGGGGCTCGATGCGTGATCCGTGAGCGCTCCCAGGGAGAATCACGCAGCACGAGTCACGCATCCGCTTCGGGCACTACGGACACCCGACTTCTGACCCCGTTCCGTCCCCGCAGCGGCCGCCGCCGCGGGCGGGGTGGCCGAACCTGAAACGGCGCCGCCCCGCCCCGGCGCACGGGCGGGGCGGCGGCTTACTCCTCCTCCGGCGTCGTCGCCTCGAGGCGCGCCTCCAGAGCCGCCTCGCGGCGCTCGAGCCCGAGCGAGTCGCGGGCCTGCGCCTCCAGGATCGCCCGCTCCGGGTCGGGCTCGACGAGGAGCACGTAGACGAAGCCGACCTCGGAGATCGGCGCGGCCGGCGTGACGTGGATGATGTAGTCGTTGCGGCCGGCGGCCGCGTACGCCGTGTCGACGCGTCCGATCGGCGTGCCCGCCGGGAAGACGCCCGAGAACGGGCTCGTCGTGACGAGCATCCCGCGCTCGACCGGCTCCGTCTTGACCACGTACTCCATCGTCAGCCGGTCGAACGCCGCCCCGTCCCACCGGACGATCCCCTCGCGGCCCAGCTCCTCGATGACGGCGGGGACCCGGAACTGCGTGTTCTGGTGCGGCATGACGACCGCGTAGCCTGGGCTCGCGAGCACGATGCGCCCCACGATGCCCCGCTCGTTGATGACCGGCATCCCCGGCCGGACGCCGTCGCGGCTCCCGACGTCGATCGTCAGCAGGTTGGTCTGCTCCGTGATGTCCTTCGAGACCACGCGGCCCACGACGCGGGGGGCGTCGAGCGAGTCGGTAAAGCCCAGCAGGCTCCGGAGCTGGGCGTTCTCGGCGCGGGCCTCGCGGAGCCTCGCGACCTCGGCCGAGAGCCCGGCCGTCTCGGTCCGCAGCCGCTCGTTCTCGCCGAGCGCCGTGCGGAACTGGGCCGTCCGCTCGAACAGGCCCTCGACGGGCGCGGTCACGGCCAGGCTCGCCGCCCGCGCCGCCCGGAGCGCCGGGCCGTTCCGGCTCACGAAGATGGTGAGCGCGACGAGCAGCAGCGCGCCGAAGATGACGTAGTCGCGCGAGCGCTCCCAGGCCTGCTGTGCAAGAGCCATTCCGGTGAGTCGGTGGGGATCAGTAGGTCCGTGGGGATCAGCGGCTCAGACGGGGCGGGGCGGTCCGTGCGTGCCCACTGACCCAGCGCCTTCCTGAGCCGCAGACTCACCGGCCCGCGGGGTCCTAGTTCGGCGAGAGGACGGGCATGAAGCCGTCGAGGTCTTCGAGGACCGAGCCCGTCCCGCGGACGACGGCTGTGAGTGGATCGTCGGCCGAGAACACGGGGAGCTCGGTCCGCTCGCGGAGGTAGTCGTCGAGGCCCTTGAGCAGCGCCCCGCCCCCGGTCAGCATGATGCCGCGCTCGAGGACGTCGCCGCCGAGCTCGGGCGGGGTCCGCTCCAGCGCGCGCACGACGGCCGCGGCGATCTGGTTGACCGACGGGCGGAGCGCCTCGCGGACGTCCTCGGACGAGACGACGCGGACCTTGGGCACGCCGGTCACGAGGTCGCGGCCCTTGACCGAGAGCTCGAGCTCGGGCTCGAGCTTCTGCGCGCTCCCGATCTCGCACTTGATCCGCTCGGCCGTCCGGCTCCCGATGAGCAGGTTGTGGTGCTTTTTGAAGTACTGCATGACGGCCTCGTCGAGCTCGTTGCCGCCGACGCGGATCGACTCGTCGACGACGATGCCGTTGAGGGCGATGACGGCGATCTCGGTCGTCCCGCCCCCGATGTCGACGATCATGTTGCCGACCGGCTCCTGGACGTGGAGGCCGATCCCGATGGCCGCCGCCATGGGCTCGTCGATGAGCATGACCTGGCGGGCGCCCGCGTTCTGGGCCGCGTCCTTGACCGCCCGGCGCTCGACCTCGGTGATCCCCGAGGGGACGCAGATGACCATCCGCCCGATCGACGTCATGAACCCGGGCTTGACGCGCTTGATGAACCCGCGGATGAGGGCATCGGCCACCGAGAAGTCGGCGATGACGCCGTCGTTGAGCGGCCGGATCGTCTCGATGTCCTTGTGGGTCCGCTCGTGCATCATGAGCGCCTCCTGGCCGATCGCGACCGGCTTCCCCGAGCGCCGGTCCATGGCGACGATGGATGGCTCGTTGAGCACGATCCCCTTGTCTCGGACGTGGATGAGGGTGTTGGCGGTGCCGAGATCGATGGCGATGTCGACGGAGAACGGGTTGAGCACGGGCGGGGCGGGCAGGCGGGCGCCGGTCGGGGGCGGGGGACGAGCCGGCGGTCCACGCCACCCGTGGAGCGAAGGGTCGGGAGTGCAGCGGCGCGCGGCGCCCCCAAGCTAACGACAGGGCGCCCGGGGCAGTCCGGGGCGCCGCGCATGGATTTTCCGCCCCGCCCGCGGGGGCCGGCGGCGGGCGGGCTCCACCCGTCGAATGCGGGCGGGGTGGAGCGCTCGGCGCCGGTCCTCTCCGGGCGGGGCGGCCGTCAGTGGCGGAAGTGGCGGCGCCCGGTGAACGCCATCGCCAGGCCGCGGGCGTCGGCCGCCGCGACCACCTCGTCGTCGCGGACCGACCCGCCCGGCTGCACGGCGGCGACGGCGCCGGCCTCGGCGGCGGCCTCCAGGCCGTCGGCGAACGGGAAGAAGGCGTCCGAGGCGACGACGCACCCGGCAAAATCGAGCCCGCTCTTGGCGCCCTTGGCGACGGCGACTTCGCTCGCGTCGATCCGGCTCATCTGCCCGGCCCCGATGCCCAGCGTGGCCCCGTCGCGGGCGTAGACGATCGCGTTCGACTTGACGTGCTTGCACACGCGCCACGCGAAGTCGAGGTCGGTCCACTCCCGCTCGGTCGGCGCGCGCTCGGTGGGGACCGTCCACGCGTCCCGCAGCTCGGCGGCCGGTGCGAGCGGCCCGTCGGGCGTCTGGACCAAGACGCCGCCGGCCACGCTCCGCAGCACGGGCGTGGGGCGGGCGGGGCGGGGCCGCGCGCGGACGAGCCGCCGGTTCTTCTTCTGCTCCAGGAACGCCAGCACGCCGTCCTCGAACGCGGGCGCGATGACGATCTCCGTAAACACGGCGTCGATGGCCTCGGCCGTCGCCCGGTCGAGCGGCCGGTTCACGACGACGATGCCGCCGAACGGGCTCTGGCGGTCGGTCGCGAACGCCTTGTGGTAGGCGGCCTCCAACCCGCCCGCGGCGTCCTCGGCCTGCCCGACGCCGCACGGGTTCGTGTGCTTGAGGATGGCGACCGTGGGCGGGGCGGCGTCGAACTCGGCGATGAGGTCGAGCGCGGCGGTCAGGTCGAGGAGGTTGTTGTACGACAGCGCCTTACCGTGGAGCGCCTCGTAGCGGGCGGCGGGGTCGCCGTAGAGCGCCGCCACCTGGTGCGGGTTCTCGCCGTAGCGGAGCGCCTCGGCGCGCGGGAGGTCGAGGAACAGGGCGTCGGGGAGCGGGGCGGTCGCGTCGTGGTCCGCCCCGCCCGGCTCCGTGTCGGGCGCCGCCCCGCCCGTGGCCGCCCCGCCCGCGAAGTAGGCGGCGATGGCCGCGTCGTAGTCGGCCGTGTGCGCGAAGGCCGCGTGGGCGAGGCGGCGGCGCGTGGCCAGGCCGAGCGTGCCGCCGTGGTCTTCGAGCTCCTGGGCGACCGCGTCGTAGTCGGCCGGGTCGACGACGGCGCCGACGAAGGCGAAGTTTTTGGCCGCCGCGCGGAGCATCCCCGGCCCGCCGATGTCGACGTTCTCGGCCGCGAGCGCGTCCGTCACGCCGGCGCTCGCGACCGCCTCGCGGAACGGGTACAGGTTGACGACCACGAGGTCGATGGCGCCGATCCCGTGCTCGTCCAGCTCGGCGAGGTCGGCCGCGCTCGTGCGCCGCGCGAGGATGCCGCCGTGGACGCGCGGGTGGAGGCTCTTCACGCGCCCGCCGAGGATCTCGGGGAAGCCCGTCACGTCGGCCACGTCGGTCACGTCGAGGCCGGCGTCGCGGAGCGCCCGGGCCGTCCCCCCGGTCGAGAGCAGCTCGACGCCGAGCGCGGCGAGGCGCCGCCCGAACTCGGCCAGCCCGCTCTTGTCGCTCACGGAGAGGAGCGCGCGGCGGACCGGGGCGCGGTCGTCGGGGGCGGGGAGGTCGGCGGTTTCGATCATTGGAAGGTTCGGGGTTCAGGAGTTCAGGGTTCGCTGGTTTTCTGACCAGGGCGGGGCGGTTCGTCCACCGAACCCTGAGCCCTGAACCCTGGACCCGTAATCGTGACGCGGCCGTCTTCCACGCGGAGCCGGTCGTGCGCGAGGAGTTGGAGGGCGGCGGGGAAGATCCGGTGCTCGACGGCCAGCACGCGCGCGGCGAGCGCCTCGGCCGTGTCGCCGGGCTCGACGCGGACGGCCTCCTGCAGCACGATCGGGCCGGTGTCGTAGTCGCCGTCGACGAGGTGGACGGTCGCCCCGGACACGCGGCAGCCGGCGTTGAGCACGCCCTGGTGCACGCGCCGCCCGTACCACCCCGCCCCGCCGAACGCGGGCAAGAGCGACGGGTGGACGTTGAGGACGCGGTGCCGAAACGCCTCGACGACGGCGTCGGGGACTTTCTTGAGGTAGCCCGCGAGCGCCACGGCGTCCGCGTCGTGCTCCCGCAGGGCGCCGAGGAGGGCGTCGGCGAACGCGGCCTCGCCGTCGAACCGGGCGGGGGAAAGGACCGCCACCGGCAGCCCACGCGCCTCCGCTCGGTCCAGGACGCCGGCGTCTGGCCGGTCCGTCACCACGAGGGCCGGCTCGGCGTCCAGGCGGCCCGCGTCGACGGCGTCCAGGATGGCGCCGACGTTGGAGCCGCCGCCGGAGGCGAAAAAGGCGAGGCGCACGGGCAAACCGGGCAAGGGGCGGGGTGGCGAGCCGCGGTCCGCCCCGCCCGTACGGCGCGGGTCGAGGCGCGGGCGGGGCGGTCAGGGCGCGCGGCGGCGGGCGGCGGCGCGGCGTCGGCTGAGGAGGACGTGGGCCAGGACGGCGCCGACGAGCACGATCGTGACCGCGTTTGCCAGGATGATGGGGAGGTCGTCCACGGCGATCCCGTACGCCAGCCACGCGACGAGGCCGGCCAGCAAGATCGCGTACGTCCCCATCGAGAGGTCGGCCGACGACCCCGACCGCCACGTCTTGACGACCTGGGGGATGTAGGCGCCCGTCGTGAGCGCGGCCGCGACGAGTCCCAGAACTGTTATTGCACTCATGCCGTCACCGGGTCCAGGACCGTCAGCGCCGCCGCCCCGCCCTCGACCGCGAGGTGGGCTCGGACGCCGATGGGCACGGTCACCTTGCGCGGAACGTGCCCGTAGACGAGCCCGGTCGCGACCGGGCCATCCACGAACGTGGAATAGTGGGCGAGCACCTCGTCGACCGACAGGCTGGGGCGGTCGGCGGGCGGGGCGGCGCCCGTGAACTGGCCGAACACGAGGCCGCCCAGGCGGCCCAGCACGCCGGCCAGGCGGAGCCGCGCGAGCAGCCCGTCGATCCGGTACGGCGGCTCGCCGACGTCCTCCAGGAACAGGATCGCGCCGTCGAGGGCGGGGAGGTAGGGCGTGCCCACGAGCGCGGCCGTGAGCGCGAGGTTGCCGCCCAGGAGCACGCCCTCGGCCTCGCCGTCCTGGAGCGGGGCGAGCCGCTCGGCGCCCGGCCCGGCCAGGTCGTACCCGGCCGCCCCGCCCACGACGCGCCAGAAGGCGGCCTCGGTCTCGGCGTCGAGGTCCGGCCAGTCCGGCGCCACCATCGGGCCGGAGACGCCGGCCAGCCCGGCGCGGGCGTAGAGCGCGAGGTGGAGCGCCGTCACGTCTGAGTAGCCGACGACGAGCGGGCGGTGAGCGCGCGCGGCGTTGTAGTCGATCCGGTCGAGGATGCGGAGCAGCCCGTAGCCGCCGCGGAGGCACACGACGGCGTCCAGGTCGTCGCGGCGGAGGAGCGTGTTGAGGGCGTCGGCGCGGGCGCCGTCGGCCCCGGCGAGGTAGCCGACCGCCCCGCCCGCGACGGTTGCGGCCTCGACGGCGAGCCCACGCGTGCGGAGCGCGGCGAGCCCGGCCTCGGCGTCGGCCGGATCGAGCGCGGCCGACGACGGCGCGGCCACGGCGACGCGGCCGGACGGCAGGAGCGGGGCGGGGCGGGGCACGGCGCGGTGGCAGGCGGGGCTGGAAGCTACCGGGCCGCCCCGCGGCCGTCGGCGGATTCTCGTCGCGGCGCGCCACGAGCGGCTCGAACTGCTACCGCCCCGCCCGCGCCACGTCGCCGCCGGGCGGGGCGGTGGTCGCTCTCTGCCCATCCCTCCATCCCGCATCTCTCCCCATCCCCCTCCCGCCCGCGCACCGATCCGCCCCGCGCGTGCGTTGGGGCGGGGCGGCCGAACGGCCCCGCCCCGCCCGCGTTCGACGCGCCCCCCAGCGACCCGCCCATGCCCCGACTTGCCCTCGCCGTTGCCGCGCTCGGCGCGTTCGCCCTCGCCGGCTGCGGCGCGCCGGCGCTGACCGCCGCCCCGCCCGCGGCGGCGGCGTTCGACCCCGCAGGCGTCGACTACGACGCCGTCGCCTCGCTGGACTACGACGAGTACGTCCGCCCGCTGCTCGTGGCCCGCAACGTGCTCTCCGCGACCGAGGGCGGGGCGGGGGACCCGGCCGCCTACGACCTGGGCGACGTGGTGATGGCGGGGCCGAGCGGGTTCGTGGTCCCGTTCGACGCCGAGGGCAGCCTGATGCTCCGGTTCGTCCGCGACCTGCCGGCGACGGCGGCCATCCCGTTCCCCAACCTCCGCGACCTGGAGCCCGACGAGCTCCGCTTCCTCGCGCGGTGGATCGAGGACGGCGCGCGCGGGGCCGACGGCCGCGTCCCGTTCGCCGACGCCACGGACCTCCTGCTGGCCGGCGTCCAGGGCGAGAACCACGTAGCTGTCGTCGACGCCCAGACGCTCCGCCTGATCCGCCGCATCGACTTCGACGAGCTGGGCGTCCCGTCGGCACCGTACGGGCCGCACCACTTCGCGTTCGAGCCGGACGGGAGCGCGGCCTACGTGTCGCTCGTCTCGGCGGGCGTGGTCGCCAAGGTGGCCCTCGACCTGTCGCTCGACCCGTCGAGCCCGGCCGTCCTCCTCGCGCAGTCCGAGCGGGGCGCGTTCGCCACGCCCGGCATGATGTCGCTCGACCCGTCGTCGCAGCGCCTCTTCGTCGGCCGCTCGACGCTCTCGGACCCGCTGGCGAACGGGTTCGGCGTCCTCGACCGCGAGACGATGGAGGTCGAGCTCGTCGCCACGCCGTTCAACGTGCCCCACGCGCTGGCCGCGACGCCCGACGGCCGCTACGCGATCACGGCCGAGCTGACCGGCACGCAGGCGCTCAGCCGCGCGCTCGTCTACGACGTCCAGACCGGCGACGCGTCGATCGTGCCGATCCCCTCGGACGGCGAGCCCCGCGAGCTCATCCACTTCAGCATCCTCGGCGCGCACCACATGGGCGGCATGGCGGGCCACGCGATGGGCGACCACGCGATGGGCGAGGGCGGGGCGGGCTACCCGTACACGGTCACGCTCACGTCGCGCTCGACGGACGAGGTCCTTTTCTTCACGCTCAGCGAGGACGGCGAGCTGGTGAGGACCGGCTCGGCGCCGGCCGGCGACGGCCCCTACCACGCCCACGCCAACCACGACGGCTCGGACCTCCTCATTCCCGACCAGCGCGGCGACACCGTCACGATTCTCGACGCCGCCACGCGCGCGCCGGCCCGCCTCGTCGAGGCCACGCCGCTCTCGCAGCCGCACAGCCCGGCGCCGTCCGTCGACGGCTCGCGCTTTTTCGTGACCTCGTCGAACCTCGACGGCGCCTGGACGCCGGAGTTCGTGTTCAACGGGCCGGACGGCCAGCCGCAGGAGGCCCGCGCCTTCGGCAACCTGGCCGCGTTCTCGCCCTCGGGCGAGGTGCTCGGCGTGGTCCAGCTCGGGGCCTACCCGTCAGGCCTGGAGCCGGTCCGCCTCCCGAGCGGGGCGGGCGCGGGCCACGGCCCGATGGACCACGGAGACCACTAAAGTCCGCGGGTCACTAAGTCAGAGACCGTTTAGTAGCCGACCTCAATTCTCCTCCCCCCAGCGGGGGGAGGCCGGGAGGGGGGACCCGGGGCGGCCGCCCCGCCCTCGGCGGCCGCTCCGACGTCTATCCCCCACCCCAGCCCTCCCCCGATGGGGGAGGGGGAATCCTGCCAAACAGTTTCGCAGCGGGCCGCCGCTCGGAGCCCCAGACGCGCGCGGTCCTCTACGGACTTGCCGATGAGCCGAACGCCTGCGCAACTCGCCGTAGCCGCCCCGCCCCTTCACCACCACCCAGCCCGTGCGCCCCGTCCTGCTGATCCTGGCCGCCGCCCTGGCCGCCCCGCCCGCCGCGTTCGCGCAGTCGTTCGAGCGCGAGGCCGCGCCGTTTCCCGTTGCCGTGGGCGGGGTGGACGTCTCGTTCCCGTTCGCCGGCGGCTTTTTCGAGCCGCGCCCCGCCCTCGTCGACCTCGATGACGACGGCGACGCCGACCTCGTGGTCAACGTGGGCGGGGCGGGCCTCCAGCTCTACGAGCGGACCGACGACGGCTGGGTCTGGCGGACCGACCGCCTGGGCGGCGTCGAGCCCGGCAACTGGTCCACGTTCGGGGACCTCGACGGCGACGGCGACCTCGACCTGCTCACGCGCGGAAACCCCGGGCGCGTCCGGTTCTGGCGCAACGTGGGCGAGGGCGAGGTACCCGGCTTCCCCCGCTTCGAGCTGGCCGCCGACGGGCTGACCACGACGGGCGGCCCGCCGGTCGCCGTCGAGGACTCGTCGATCCCCGCCCTCGGCGACGTCGACGGCGACGGCGACCCCGACCTCCTCGCCGGCAAGGCCGACATCGGGACCATCACCTACCATCGCCACGACGGCGTCGGGCCGGACGGGCTGCCGCGGTTCACGTTCGTGACCGACACGTTCGAGGACATCCAGGTCTACGAGGAGGACCCGTCGTGCGGCGGGCCGAGCCCCAACATCCCCGGCACGATCGTCCCCGGCACAATGGGCGCGCGCTCCACCCCGCCCGCGCCGGGCGGGGCGGGGCGGGGCGGGGCGGACCGAGCGGGCGGGGCGGGGCGGCCGACGGTCCGCCACGGCGCCAACGCCATCGCCCTCGTGTCGTTCGCCGGCGGGCCGACGCTGGACCTGTTCTGGGGCGACTTTTTCGCGCCCAGCCTCTTCTACTTCGTCAACACCGGGACCGTCACCGAGCCCGACTACCGCCTGGAGGCCGACCGCTTTCCCGTGGGCCAGCCGCTCACGTCGGGCGGCTACAACGCGCCCACGTTCGGGGACGCCGACGGCGACGGCGACGCCGACCTCGTGGTCGGCGTCCAGCGCGGGCTGTGCTTCCAAGGCCAGACGGCGGTCGCCAACCTGTTCTACTTCGAGAACACGGGGAGCCCCGACCGCCCCGCCCTCGAACTGCGGACGGACCGCCTGCTCGGCGCCGTCGACGTCGGCACGCGCTCGGCGCCGGCGCTCGCGGACCTCGACGGCGACGGCGACCTCGACCTCGTCGTTGGCAACGAGGCTGACCCCGACGACCCCAGCCGGGCTCGGCTCGCCCGGTTCGAGAACGTGGGCACCGACGCCGCGCCGGCCTTCGAGCTGGCCGACGACGACTGGCTCGCGCTGACCTACGACTACGGCGCCTACGGCCCGACCTTCGGGGACCTCGACGCGGACGGCGACCTCGACCTCCTCGTCGGCGGCTTCAACGGCCGCTTCGCCTTTCTCCGCAACACGGGCTCGGCCTCGGCGCCGGCCTACGAGGTGGAGGACGAGCGCTTCCAGAACGTCGACGCCGGCCAGTACGGGCGGGGCGCGCTGGGTGACCTCGATGGCGACGGTCGCCTCGACCTCGTGACGGGCGCCTCGAACGGGCGCCTCCGCCTCTACCGGAACACGGGCACCGCCGAGGCCCCCGCCTTCCGCACCGACCGGCGCGGGGCGCCTGACTCGACGGACCTCGCCTACGCCCTCTCGATCGGCCTCCCCGAAGACGTGGGACAGGACAGCGCGCCGGCGCTCGCGGACCTCGACGCAGACGGCGACCTCGACCTCGTCGTCGGCACCGCCGGGGGCGACCTCCTCACGTTCCAGAACGTGGGCTCGCCCACGGCGCCCCGGTTCGAGGAGGGCGGGGCGGTCCCGGGCGGGCGCCGCCGGACGGCCCCCACGCTGGGCGACCTCGACGGCGACGGGCACCCCGAGATCGTCGCCGGCGCCGACGCGGGCGGCCTCTTGTACTGGCGCGGCACGGACGCCGCCTGGACCGCCCCGCCCGCAGAGTCGGAGGAGTAGCGCGCGGGCGGGGCGGCGACCTCAGCCTCCCCGCCCGTTCGGTGTGAGGCGTGGCGAGAGGAGGATGAGCACGCCCGCCCGCGTGTCGGGCGCGACCTGGAGCGCGGCCTCGGCCGGCGCGTACCCGGCGCGCTCGGCGACGAGCGCCACGCCGCCCGCGTCGACGTCGAGCGTGAACCGGCCGTCGGCGTCCGTGACGGCCGCCCCGCCCCGTCCGCCCGCGATGGCGACGCCGGCGACGGGCCGCCCGGTCGTCTCGTCCAGGACGCGCCCGTCGAGCGCGGTCCGCCCCGAGAGCGCCGCGGCCTCGTCGCCCGTCACGACCACGGCCGACGCCTCAGTGGGCGGCACGAGGTCAGGCGCGAGCCACTCCGGCGCGAGCGAGTACGGGACGACGGTGCCGCACGCGGCGAGCGCGAGCGCGGCGCCGACGAGGAGCGGGGCGGGGGGGAGGAGGCGCATGGCAGGCTCGGTGGGCGGACCCAAAGGGCGGACCCAAAGGACAGGGCGGTGTCGCTTCGGAACGCCCCACCCCGCCCGCGGTGCCCACTCCGCGCGGCGCGGGCGGGGCGGCTCGCGGTGTGGCAGCTGGCACCACCCCGCCCCGTGTGGCGAGGGCGGGGCGGCAACGACCGGCCGGCCATCCCTCCATCCCGCATCCCCCATCCCTCTTCCCCCTCAGATCCAGTCGTTCTTGCGGAAGTACGCGAGCGCGCCGACCGTGACGAGCGCCATCACCCCGAGGAGCGCGAAGTAGCCGTAGCGCCAGTGGAGCTCGGGGATGTCGTCGAAGTTCATCCCGTAGAGCCCGGTGAGGAAGCCGAGCGGGAGGAAGATGGTGCCGACGACGGTCAGCACCTTCATCACCTCGTTCTGGCGCGTGCCCAGCGCCGAGAGGTAGAGGTCGTTGGTGGAGGCGAGCACCTCGCGGAGCGACTCGATGATCTCGATGGCCTGGACGAGGTGGTCGGCCGCGTCGCGGAGGTACGGCCGCGTGCGGTCCTCGACGAACAGGACGTCCTCGTCCTGGAGCCGGGCGAGCACCTCGCGGAGCGGCCACACCGACCGCCGCAGCACGACGACCTCGCGGCGGAGCGCCGAGATCGCCGCCTGAACCGCCGGGTCCGGGTCGTCCAGCGCCTGCGCCTCGAGCCGCTCCGTCGCGTCGCCCATCCGCTCCAGCGTCACGAACACGTGGTCGACGACGAGGTCGAGGAGCGCGTAGAGCAGGTAGTCCGCCCCGCTCGCGCGGATGCGGCCGACGCCGCGGCGGAGCCGGTCGCGGACGGCGTCGAACACGTCGCCCTCGGCCTCCTGGAACGAGAGAACCCAGCCCGGCCCGAGCACGAGCGAGACCTGCTCGATCAGGTGGCCCGGGGCGTCTTCGCCGGCCGTCGCGTAGGCCGCCTCGGGGTCGGCGTCCGTGGCCTGGACCATCCGCGCGACGACGAAGAGGGTCTCGTCGTAGGTCTCGATCTTCGGCCGCTGCGTCGTGTGCACGAGGTCCTCGACGACGAGCGGGTGGAGCCCGAACGCGCGCCCGACGGCGTCGACCGTCGCCACGTCGGCCACGCCGACGACGTCGACCCAGGTCACGCCGGGCCGGTCGGCGAGCGCGCGGGCGGCCTCGGCCGAGAGCCCGTCGTGCTCCTCGACGCCGCCCTCGGTGTAGTGGAACGCCGTGACGCGGGCGGGGCGGACCGGCGCCTCGGGCACGACCAGGAGACCGGGCGCCCGCCCGAGCGCGTGCGACCTCCGTTCGACGAGCCGGGGCACGCGGGGCGTGAGCGGGGCCAGGAGCTGCCCGGCCTCGCGGCCGGCCTCCCGGAGCCGCCCGGCGATCTGCTCGCCGACGTCCCAGTCGCGGCGCCCGTCGGGTGGGCGGGGTGGTCGGCGGGCCACCTACGCCGGCGGCGGGTCGCGCTTGACGGTTTCGGTCCGCCGCGCCACCTCGTCCGCCAGCCGCTGCATCTCGTCGGCCTCGGTCGGGGCGCCCGGGTGGGGCGCCGGCTCGGGCGTGTTGAGGTGGCCCACGGCCTTCTCCTTCACAGTGCGCGTCTGCCCCAGCTCCTTTTCGACGCGGCGCGCGCGGCGCGAGGCCCCGATGCGGCCGGGCAGCGCGATCAGGTAGCCGACCAGGATCCCGGCCCCGAACCACCCCGCCAGCATCCACAGCACCGGCCCGACCCAGGTGATGCTCGTGAACGGGAGGGCGAGGGCCACGTCGTTCTGGAGGTTCTCCGGCCGGGTCGCCAGCAGGATCCCGAGGACGGCGAACACGAGGAGGAGGGCGAGGGCGAAGCGCATGGCGGCTCGGGGGGTGGGGCGGGAGTTTACGGCGGCGCGCCGCTGGGGTGACGGG